>JALZGI010000056.1 GCA_030861105.1 Thermoproteota archaeon | reverse complement strand
ATCATCACCTTCAAGAGCGGTGCAATTGATCTCTGTCTTGCTCAACGGCATTGACTCAAGAAAAAGAATTGTAAGAATTGGAGATGGTGACCTGAATATGGCAAGATTCATTGCGACAACATTAAAGTCTAGATTTGAGGCCTCAGTCCAGATCGAAATAGTGGATGAATGGGGGACCTCGCTACCACACAATTCGGGCAAAAACAGGCGTGGTATAAGAGACATATTGTCTGCTAGAAAAATAGCACACAGGAATGGCAGAGCATTTAAATCCCTTCAACCTATTATGCCCACGGTTGATTTTGGAGCCCAATCTGTTGATAATTTTTACCCGTAAGCTTGTCTAGTGTTTTGATTCTGCCATAAAGTATGGCCTCACTTATCCCTTATAGCGAATTCAATTATATTGTAAAAGCCTTTGAAAAATGCTAGCCTGTAGCCTTTGTGATAACCAGCTTGTCTTTGTCTATTCTCACAATCAGATTGTCGCCTGGTTTGAATGGAAATAAGCTGTCCTCCACGAAAGCCTTTTCTAAGAATATTGAGTGTCGATAGGTCGGCTTACCAGTTATAGATTTCGATTCTACTTTATACAGTTTTGTTCTAGTTTGGGAAGCCACTAATATATCTCTGAAAGGTTCTATTTAAGTATATACTAAATGTATCGAACCCAAGTACGCATTTGTATACACAAATGTGGAATAATGAGTTTATACATAAGTTCCTCAAAAAAACTAGCCTCTCTAATCGTTGTAACCCTGGCATATAGCTTTGAGATGTTCTAGGTCATTTTGTGGAATCCCCCGTAATACATGAGGTGATGTCCATTATGCTATCAGGATAATCTAACGGATATTTCTATATTCTAATATTTCAATTCCGAAAAGCTATTCTTAAAGTATAATCTGATTCCAACAAGCATGTCAATAATACCGATATCGCGCTTCCAACGATTCGAGCGTAACTTTCTCTAAAGGGTGTTGGAGAAACATAATGAATGAAGTAGGTTTTGGCTACCGGACAGCTGGAATCGCAACTTCACCAGTCAATAACAACGCCAATCATGCAGGCTCCTAATAATAAGATGGTAAGAGCGAGTAAGGCAGAAGACTAGTGTTACGTAATATTGTTACAGATTGTTAATTAATTTATGCCATGTCTATGTATAGATACACAATGACTGCAACCGTTAGCTAAAAGCCTAAACTTGGACATCTGAGGACAGTTACAATCCATTTTAAGAATGCAAGAGATCAAGAGGCTTTTACACGCTAATAGTATCGGGCATGCCGCTCCAAGCATTACGTTACAACAGATATATGGTTAACCAATTACAAATTAGAATGCTGGAAGAGAAAGGCATTGAATATGACTTGCAAGCGCTACCCCTTTATTTTTGATCCTTAGTAAGTAAGAACTTGTCATGATAAACTCATTTGTTTCTTTATCCCATAGAACTAAAACAATCTGGCTGATAACATATGCTAAGGCAGAGTCTGTTACTACCGTTAACCATGATACAGACTGAAGGAGGTTAGATACGCCAGATCAACTCTCACGCACAAAGCGGTATATCCACTTGAAGTGATGGTCCATTCCAATCCTTTATGGATCGAGGTTTTGCCTCTTCGATAATAATGTTGATAAATATCTGGTGATAAGAAAATCTTTGTGAACTCTGTTCTTTCTGCTTCTTTCGTTACTATTACTATGGGCTTTTTGGTTGCTATAGCTGTGTTCTTGCCGGTCTTGAATAACCATAGCACATATGCTCAAAGTACTCTTCAGAATGTAAGTAACAGCAGCAATAGTACGCTCTTTGTTGTGGGTAGCGCACAAACAATGGTAAAACCAGATAAAGTTACGCTCTCATTATCCGTCGAAACAACAAACTCAACAGCAAATGCAGCTTTGAATGCAAATTCAGAGGCTATGAACAAAGCGCTTAGTGCTTTAAGAGCAGCCGGTGTTAGGGAAAACGAGACTAGCACTTCATTTTTCAATATATCTCCAAACTATAATCTGACGGACCAACAAGGAGAAGGACAAGACCAATACTTTCCACCTTCTATTGAAAGCAGAGATATTATCAGTTATACTGTGACTAACTCCATTACAGTGGATAGCTATAACCTTTTGAATGTATCAAAATGGATTGACACTGCAGTACAAGCGGGAGTAAACGATGTAAGCAGCATATACTTCAGTCTATCTGATGAAAAGTCTGAAGCCATCAAAAATGATCTCTTAAAACAGGCAGTTGCAAATGCAAAAAGTAAGGCTGACATTGCTGCCTCTGCTTTAGGACTAAATGTAGTAGGGGTAAAAACAATCAATATTGATTCAGCCAATGGACTTCCTCCACCACAACCTCTCTTCTCACGCGAGGCATCTGATACAACCTCTCCGCCAACCCCCATTATTGTTGGAGAGCAAGAAGTTAGATCCAGCGTAGATATAGTATTCCTAATTGGTTAGTGTCACTAAAGATGCTTATCTTTGGGGGCCGTGATTTTCTCCAGTGACAAATCCCATTTTTGGCGATACATGGAAGATGAAGGATAATGTTGGGTTAAGGCCCAAGATATGGGTCCTGGACTTCTTACACTTACAGATATGATTTATACCGGTAAACGCGCGGTACTTTTTGGTGGTTTTTAACGGTACAGTTACAAACCAAAATTCCTGGGATTGGAAAGGAACTCTGGGCACAACGCCAAAATATGGGTCTGCCAGCTAGAGTCTGACACTCGATGGCATATGATAGCGACAGGGACCGGGCGGTCCTGTTTGGTGGAGTTAACGAAGTGAACACTTTTTTTGAGGATAACATCTTGATTTGGAGTTAACTTTTCTTATCTTCATGCGGTTTCCCATTATCCTGTCATTCTGTTACCACAGCTGGTCTATTGAAGAGGTGAATAAAGATAATATACATGAGCGATACCAACACAGGAGATATGAACAGAAAAGTAGCTTATGCGATAGTAGGCATATTTTAGTGATTGGGGTAACTGGAATCTCAACCATTAATATTCCTGTAAGTTCAGCAGTCGATGATGATTCCTGCGCTAATCAAATGGAACAACAAGAAAGATCTCAAGATGAGTTTGAAGATACTGATAATCCCAACAATGATAAAGGGAATCTGGAATCATGGACAAACTCTTTCAAGAATAGAGAACCATGCTGAGAGACATCTGTCTCTCTGATAATAACGTGATAGCTGGATACTAACCCAACCTATTCTTTCTTCCCAGAATGTAAATCTAAGTTAAGCCCTCATATTCCATACCTTCCTTAAGTAGACACTTGACTCGGAGAGTAGTCACTATTTCGCGTTCATAGGTCAAGATTACTCTCCGAGTCTAAAGTACATTGGATAAGTACTTTGTTTATCTTATAAGCTGTAATCGCAGGGTAGATAGCTAAGCTTCAGTCTGTTGCACCACTTCAGAATACTCCACTTGTTCTAGTAAGCAGAATCGTTCGAAAGCAAGAAGGTATAGATACAATTGCTAAACGCTCCGGAAACCTATGTGTGTATTATTTGTTTCAAAAGGTTACTTTTTCATCTTATCTTTATTACCTGCTTCTTTCAGCACGACAATGGCTTCTTTTCCAATCCAAGACTTTACCACTACATGACCACTATTTCCTGAGAGTCACAACACTCTCAATCCGCGTTATTGTGGCCTTCATCTTCTAACCATATTGTAACGGAGCCGGATGTACATAGTATATATTGATTTCTTTTACTAGCAAAGGCTCTAGCAAAAGGCTATATACTTGATATAAATAGGACCACTATAGCCACTGTACTAAATAAGAATGTGTTTCTAATCGTTTTTCAATTACGGCCTCTTCATTGTGTTAGTTTTTGCCTTGGAAGCAAAAGCAGAAAAGACTTGAAAAACAAAATTCCCTAAACTCTTTTCCTCACTTCACAGCTCTAAAATAATCCTCACGATTCCCTCGCAATATGGCTCCTTATTTATAATGTTAGAGAATCAATAGTCAGATTTATCAAGGAAAATTGGTTACCCTTTTTGGATATAAAAAAATAGGTAACCGTAAAACTAGCTATTGGATATATTCTCTTATTTATGATATTATGTATATCGAAATTAACTGATTAATACAGTCTCAGCATAAATATATTTAGAGATTATCCTTCTTTCAAGATGAGATACAGCAGATCACTGCTTTTGTTAATACCCGCCATTTTGGTAATGTTTCCTGTTACAGACTACAATATCTTTTTTGCCTCAAGCGCACAAGCTTTATCACAAACGACTATTACTAAATGTAGTAGTATTGGTTCATGTTATACAGTTTCTTGTCTAAACGGCCAGCCATGTCAAACTTTTTCATCTAACCAACCCTCTTCTGTACAACCATCCCAAGAGGTTACTACCACTACCATGCAGCCAGTTGAAGTTGAAGAGACTCCAATTATGCAACCGGTTGAAGACGACAATGTAATGCAGCCAGCCGATGTAACGACCGATCAATACATAGTAGTTCCTGTAGAATTTTGTGGTGACGGTCTAGATAATGATGGCGATGGTAAAGTGGATGAAGATTGTGGAGCCACCACATTTTCCTCCTCATTCCCAAATGATATGATAGATAAAGAAGATCACATGCGGCAGCTACCTATTGATGGAGTAGAGCAAACAAGTGAAGAATATGAGCATAGCGATGATCAAAGCGAAGGAGAAGAACATGAAGATTAAGAGATTAGTTGTCCTGAGCTCTTACCAATAATACTACAGTTTATGGATCTCAAATGTCTCTCTCTCAGTCATGAGCTAAACCTTTTTGAATATCTCCCAATTTTTCTTCTAGATCAGGCCATTTTTGACGTGGGAACTCCCCTGGCATCCACGAACCAGCTAATATCGCAGCATAGGACTTGTTCTGAGCGAATGCTGTGTCAAAAAGTTTTGTCTGTGGTTTTACTCTAGCATTTATCTGGTTATTAATGAATTCTAAAGCATTTACTCCTTGACTGCTAATGTAACTAGGATACCAATAAAAGTCCCTAGTTGGATGTCCAGGCCTACTTTCAACTATTGCTCCCCCTACCATCCAAAGATATGGATACCACATATCAACAGCTGTGTCAACACCACTAAGGTGCATGCTTTGCACTATCGTACCATTTAGCACGTTGTCAATCTACTTTGCAGCTGTAATATAGCCATCCTAAGTCTTCAAGGTATCAGGACTAATTCCAGCTTGATTCAACAAGTCTTTCCAGTACCGTATTCCTCTAACGTCTGTCCAAGCCCAAATACCGTAAATCTTATCGTTATATGCTCCTCCATCCCAGTTCAACTCGTACCAATCAGATACTCTTCCCCATCTTTGTGTATAGTTGCTGAGATCTATTAGAACCTCTTTTTCAGCAAACTGTCCAAGCCATATCTGATCCAAGATATTATATCTAGAGATGATTTATTATTTAGTGCACTTAAGATGCGAAGACGAGACTCATTACCTGGGAATTCAGTATAGTTTGTCTGTATCTCAAGACCAGGAAGTCTTGTCTCTAGCTCGTTAAGTGCATCGTTGAAAAGTAGTTGCCACCTTTCCTTTTTTCCTATCTGTCCAAGATCGTCTAACATCGCCTTAAGAATAATCTGTTTATTTTTCTTCTTGAGCGAAGGACAAGATAACAGGATCTAATGACAATGATATTATTACGACAATATTCAGTACGAGTAATGACATGGTTGAAAAAGCTAGTGAGGCATATTTTACTCGATAAAGATCCTTTATCTCACTCACGATGTACGACATACGTTATTTAATACATAAAGTTATACAATTAAGAATAAGTATAGGGGCTATGTGTTATCTAGGCGAATTTCTCAATAATAGCTAATGCTAATTGCCGATGCTAAGAAGCGATTCAAAAATTAAGAGCTGTTGCTAATGCTTCATTTATTTGCGTAATTAAACGAAATTTGTCTACAATTGCTACACCTGACCACTGACCACCAATATATCAAAAAAAGATTAAGAGTACACACCCCATTTCTCCTAGTAAAGATATGGCGATAGAACTGTTCCTAGTTTATTGACATAGAGCAATAGATTGTGGATTAAGTGATTGAATGACGTAACAATATTAAAGACATAGATAGCAAGACTCACCTCTTTAATTTATAAGATTTCATAGGTGTCCCTTAGGTACTTCACATATAGTAATGACAGTAGAGGACCATACCTTGTTTGGTAACGCTTTTGTTCATTGCATACAATATGCAGTACCCACCATTGCGGCCAGGTTTAATTTGATCTTATAACCATCCGAAGAACCTGCACAATATAGTCCGTCTTATATTATGAGTCTTAATTCTAAACTGGATCTTGTGTCTGAAGCTATTTTTGACCTATGGGAACGTTGTTTGCACTATTTAACTTAAAATTTTCCTGCTAATAATATGTGTGAACAGTATAAGCTCTCATTTCAGATGCATATAATAGTCAAAAGTTGTATCTCTTATGATATTAACTCATCATTAATTGTTCAGACAGCTGACTAGCTTTAAATACTACCAAAACGCTATTGTTTAGTAGGTAGACATTTTACCTAGAAAGAGAATGACTTGCAAGGGCATATGCATTAGACATAAAGCACAAAAGCCTGTAGGCTCTGGTAGATATGCTAGTGGCCAGAAACGTTGTCAGATCTGCGAGATATTCATCAGATGGGAAGGGCTATGGTGTCCGTGTTGCGGATATCGCTTAAGGACAAAACCTAGGAATTTAAAGTACAAAGCTAAACTTAGGGCAAGAAAAAAGTTACAAGGCTCGCATATTGCCAGGCCCATTTCAATCCGCTTGTAGTAGTTCGGAATGAGCAGTACGGACTGGTTCGTCATAAGAAAGGTAAAAACCAATAGCCAGAAATCTTTTGATCTAAAATGTATTTCATTTGAGAATGGGTTGTTTATTCTTGTATCGGAGGGAGCAGATAGGATTGGATCATTGACCGTTTCAATAAGTTCTTCAAATAAAACTAACACAGCTACGGTTATTCCAAGTAAGTACAACTCCATGTTTATTAACACGGTTTCAGAAAGAGTATCTTCAATGATTAATGGAATTTGCCTGGTATCACTCTATAGTGTAAAACAATTGAACTTAGATGATATGAAGGCAATTATGGAAGAAATCATGGATATAATTAGGGTTGGAAGCAAGCAATATGGAAATAACGAGAGAAAGGAGTCCGAACGATTCCAGTAATCACTATATCAATTACGACTTTCGCGGTTTTCTTATGTACCTGGAACAGATAGGAGAGCTTACAACAGTAAAGAAAGATGTGAGCCCAAGATTTGAGCTTGCTGGGGTTGGGAGTAAATTTGAAGGAAAAGAAGCAGTACTTTTCGAAAAGGTAAATGGGAGCAATTTTAGAGTGGCTTGTAATGTGTTAGGAACTCGCAAGAGATTTTGTCTCGCCATTGCTGTGAAGGACGAGAAAGAAATCCATGCCCGCATAACATCCTCTATTTCAAAATTCTCTTCATCGAATGAAGTCTCTAGACGTGCTCTTTTTCAAGAAAATTACTCACATAATTTGATGGATTTACCCATTATAACTCATTTTGAGAAAGACGCTGGTGCCTATATAACGTCGTCTGTTGTATTTGCAAGGAATTCCGAAAATGAAAGCCAGAATTCCTCTACGCATAGGCTTTTGAGACTAGATGAAAAGCATATGGTGATCAGGATGGTTGAAGGTAGGCACTTACATAGATGCTTTTCATTAGCTAAAGAACACGGCGAAGATCTCAGAGTGTCAATTGCAATAGGTCTTCATCCTGCGATAAGTATTTCTGCCGCATATCAGGCTGCTTATGGCATTAACGAGATGGAAATTGCAAATTCTTTGCTGAATGGCAAACTCACAATGGCTAAAAGTGACTATACACAGCTGCTTATTCCTGCTCATGCTGAGATTGTCCTTGAGGGCAAAATTCTCAAAGACAGGACACACGAAGAATGGATGGTTGAAATGTTAAGGACATATGACTTCAGACGCAAACAACCGGTTTTCGAATTGGACAAAATATGGTTTAGGAACAATGCGGTGTATCATGATATCTTGCCGGGTTTTAGTGAGCATCGCCTATTGATGGGCTTACCGGTCGAAGCAAAAATGTTCGAGGCGGTTAGGAATGTCGTCCCAAAGACACACAGTGTTTACTTGACAGAGGGAGGTAGCAATTGGTTAGATGCAGTAATCCAGATTAGCAAGAGCCTCGAAGGTGAACCCAAAAATGCCATTATCGCAGCGTTTGCCTCGCACCCATCACTCAAGATGGCAGTTGTGGTAGACGATGACATTGACCCTACTAATCCTGCTGCAGTTGAATATGCGATATCAACTAGATGTCAAGCAGACAAAGGACTTGTCGTAATCACCAATGCTAAAGGATCAACTCTGGATCCATCCAGCGATCAGGATAATTTGGTCACAACCAAGGTAGGAATAGATGCAACAGCTACTCTACTCAAGCCAAAAGAAAGGTTCGAAATTGCGCAAATTCTGGGTAGTAATGAAATTGACATCTCAAAATATTTGGACAAGGCCTGAGTTCTTCTATAATATAGCTTGCTGCATATTGTAGTCAGATAAATTAATGGAATCTGACCCGGACTTTTACCTTGCACTCTCAAAAAGATGCTAGCTAGACGTATTACTAGCCCAGTCCTGTCGGGCCAGACCTCTGAATTTAAATAGCCTTTTTCGTTTATGAGCATGCAGACATTAATGAAGTCGAACAATTTTGCGATGAAAGACTGGCATTTGGAGCATGTGGAAAAGGTAGTGATTCGTTATATAAAGGGCATATCACCCGATGCGTCCTCATTTGAAAAGCGCAACTTCAAAAAGTATAGTACCCTATCAGCATGTGCTAAACAAATTGAGTACGATATAAAACATGGTGTAACGATGGATGAGGCTCTCTCAGTCATTAAGAAAATTAGACACAATAAAGAATTCACACAGTTTCAATCAAATCATGAGGTGATGCAGCGACTAGACGAACTTGAAAGACAACTTTCTACCCCAAAAAGAGTACCTACATGGTAACCCATTATCTCCGGTTATGGCTGTTATGGCTAGGGTTATTTATTGGCTAAGATGAATGTGCATCTAACATAATGAAGATGCTACTCTCAGCATTCGTGAAATTGCTTTGATTCAATGAGTTGATCTTGTGCATTTTTTAATGAGAAATGTATAAATGTGAAACTTATGGATAATGGGACATATTTGTCTGAATATCGCTTTACAGATGGAAATCTCATAATCCTCTACGCACTCCATAACCAGCACTCTAGCAAGCGAAATGGAATTCCAGATTACATAGATGAACGGGTCAAACTTTGTATTGAGACGTATAGAATTACCGTTCAGTCAAGGCCGGATGGGAACAAGACTACGATCCTGATCGTGGGAAGGCAATCAGATATTAAATACATAACTGAAATACTTACAAAGGCTGGAGTTGACCCGAAAATAGTAACCGGTGACTACCAATCAAAAAATGTCTTCCAATGTTTTGATCGTGTGAAAGACATCATTAAGACGAGGGCTAACCCTCCATACCTGTACTTTATTGGTTCTGTTTGGCTGAAAGAAATCTATGATACGGTGGTTGTTTCAAGAATGAAAGGTTATCGTGTTCAGTTTGAAGGAGCTCTCGATCATAGGCCGGTAAGAGAAGTTGAAGAGGAAAAGGCATTAAATGCTCCCAAAAGAGGTTTAGAACATTATAAAAGAAAAGCAAAGGATAAGGCAATTGATTTGGTGCTGAACCGTATGTTTCCAGAATGAATATGATACTGAGAAAGTATACTTTGTCGTTTATCAGATTGTTAGATTGGAGATAACTACCATCTATGGTTTGCTTTCTTCCTATTGAGCTGCTTCTGCTTTCTTAACCGCTCTGTAATACACTCAAAATATTCAAAGGATTTCTGACAATATTACATAACATTTCTGTAACATCCGTTTTTGATTAATATTATATCATATAATCAAATTGTACTATAGGGACCAAACTGACCATGACCAAGATCAACCGTCCGCAGGAAGGTCCTAGATTCAGCTGAATATTCAGACCCACCTTTAGCATCGAACAATGCTGAATCTCCTGCGGTTTTAGTTGATATAAGATAACCTTGTTAATCATGCCTTTGATACTACTTTGTTATCATTAAGATTACATATAGGCACAATAGTTACGCGGGAAGATTCAACGGGTTCTGTTCGGATGTTTCATGTTGGGTCTCCTGCGGTCTTCTATGTTATGCCTATTTCCATTCCCATATTTTCTCTGAAAAGTTTCCTGCAGCATCAATTTCACTTTCAAAAATTCCAACCATATTGTTAAGAAATGACAATTTTCCTTCTCCTTGATTTGATGAAGGATCCGAGGTTTTGGAATAGTACTGCTTTCGGGTGAAAATAGATCCACGCCACTTTATACCCCCTGATGAGTCAAATCTTCCTATTCCCTCACCTGTATACGCTACCATTTCTGGTTCTCTTCCGTCGCCCGTAGTTGTAATTATTCCCTTTCCCACACCATGAATTACTCCTTTTTCTGCCATTGGTGTACCGATAAACGTTAACATTACCTGCACTGGTATTCCTTTGATGGTTCCACTTGTTGCTATAGAGGTTTCTACCGTTGGACCTTCGATGTCCAAGACTCTTTGACCTGTTATCTTACCTTTTGATTCTAAGTATTGCTCTCCTAACATATAATTATCAAATGGGGAACAAAAATCTAGACTTTAAGTTGTTCGGTTCATGGCTCTCATCTTAACCGTAGAGCCGCAGGAGAAAGAAACAACACGGCATCAAGATACCAGAGCTGCTTCATGGCGCTCTCCTGCGGCTTATGTATAATACGCTCAAAAATGCAAAATATTTCTAAGACAATATTATATAACTTACTTCGGGTGAGAAACCACTGGTCATACCCTTATGATTTAAGGAATCAAAACGCCTAATAATTTTAGATCTGATAATCAGTTGTCTATTGAGATTGACAAGAGAGACACCAGTCATTGATCAATATCCTTTTGATAATGAGTTGAGAGTATACATTTGCCCTAATCGTATCTTGACGCTAGTAATAGAGGATAGATGTATGTGATAAGTCTCTTCCCTTGGGGGAAAGGATAAAAGCATACCATGGGTTCGACTTTCCCTTTGTATGAATCCTCTATTACTAATTACCTGTCTCCTGCAGTCATTATTCCATAGATTCTACTATACTGCTTTGTCATTTTTTATTAGAGTTAGTTTGCATTATCTAGTTCAATGCACTTTAACCCAGTCTTCCACACCAGTGAAGTCGATACCTACACATGGTTCATCTCCTACAACCCAACTATTATGTCCTGGTGGAATTATGGCAACATCTCCCGGTCCGCCCTCTGCTTCTGTTCCGTCATCCATTATAGTTTTAATTCTCCCTGATACTATGAGCGTTGTATGTGGAACCTCACAACTTTTTGCATTTACTCTAGGTTTGACATTTTTTTCCCAACTCCACCCGGGCTCAAGTGTTACTCTACAACCACAGGAAAGGTCCTAGATTCAGCGATTTCGCAGTCCATCTATCGTCGCTCGTTGAGTCTTCCTATGGGAGATTTTGATTTTGACTTTGTCTAAAGAGATTGACGAAAGTAGTTCCGTTTTTTGATCGGTATTCTTAGATAAACAGTGGTATATGTATCCCCTCAACTCTAGCACACATAATCCCAAGTAATAGAGGATAGACGTGTGTGATAAGTCTCTTCCCTTGGGGGAAAGGACAAAAGCATAC
>JALZGI010000040.1 GCA_030861105.1 Thermoproteota archaeon | reverse complement strand
CGCCATCCACTTGTGTTGGCACAGCAGGCCCTCTCGTTGTATGATATTGCACCTAACCGATTGCGACTTAGAATCGGCCCTAGTCGTCAAGCCATTATGGAGGGAATCTATGGCTTACTGTCTTTGGTATAAATCAGTCAGGAGTCGAATTCTTGCTTAGGGCTCCCGTGAGCGAAATTGACGTCTACTTTATCTACTCTAATTGATAGATTATACCATCTGTTATTGTGCTTGAAAACATGTGTGGATGCTTTGCTGCCACTTAATTCTGGTCTATATCCATCAACCAAATCAACCAATCGACTTTGAAGTTTCTCTACCTGATACTCTGCTATTAGCAGATTGCCTGCTATATTTTCCAATTCTAAATCTCTTATTCCTTCTTCTTTTTCTGGTTGTTTCCCTTTATCCCTAGTCAGCATTTTCGATATAAAGTCTAGTTCCTATTTTATAATGAACTTCTTTAATGAAGTTTGTTGTATGAGTTACAGGAGACACAAAGTTTGCACCACATACAGGAACTCCCTCTAGTTCTTCTTCTTCTTCCTCTTCATTTTCAAGTTGGATTACTATATTATTACTATCCATTGCAGTTATGTTTACCTATATCAAATAAGAAGGGCCATGCTATAGTGTTCTGAATCTTTGATCCCTGTTCTTAGTTTCAGAACTATTGTTAGAGAGACTTTGATTTGATAGATGCCTGCTCACTCGTTCTTATATGGGCCGTTGTTATAGCAGAACGCTATATTTTAGTTATGATAGAACTGTCTATAGAGACGGAAGAAGTATGACACCAAGGAGATGCAGATGGTTACAGGAAAAGACAGAAGATATCAGAATAGAAATGAGAAAATGTAATTTAGTACAGTATTGTATACTGCATTAGAAGGTAAATAAAGGATCCTTTGATAGATGAACCCTATTACGTCGACAAAGTCAAATACAAGACCTAGTGGAACGGATAAGATATTGATGGCCTGTCTGTCACAATATTTTCTGCTTTCGAGGATATTTTTTGTCCACTCTTGGATTAACAGTTCTTTCTCTGAATCAAGTCTTTTTAGATTGACAAATCTGTCTTCTCTTCCAGCCTTGCTAAATCCCGCTTTTTCTCTATCTGAACGTATTAGACATCTAATCTAAACTGTAAGTAAACAAAGCGAGGGGGGCTCAGTTTTTTACTTTTTAGAGCTCTTAATATATAATGTAGCCAATCGGATAATAAAATGATTCATTCCAAACCAAACCCTCTTGTATACATGATATTTGGTTCTCTAATACTCGTAGGAATGACAGCTGCAATGCAGTCGCTGCCAGCTGTTCGTGTTTCGGCTCAAAATGCGAGCAACCTAACGACCACCACCGAAGTCGATGATGTCGGGCTAGTAACTATCGCCCCTGAACAGATAGATGAAATAAAAAATAGTATAAATGCTACACGGCTAGCGATACAACAAGGCAATATGTCAGAAGCACTTGCCAATTTGTCCATAATGGAAGGACAGTTTTCGGTTCTTACTGAAGAGACATGACCGGTCCGTGAACTTAACTTAGAGGTATACATAATGAAAAGATACAGTGGAACTAGTGGAACAAAAAAGGTGCCTAGCTTGCTCCTATCAGATAAGATCGAAGCATGTCACTGAAGTACTATTGTATAGGTTGTAGAAAAGAACACAGAGAGACGGCATGTTTCTAATTGTGGTTCTAAGTTAAGAAGGGTTGGGCAAGATTGATCTATTGAGATTAATCAGTAACATGTCATAATAAAAACCAATTATTGAATTATGGTTAATAGAAAAAAATAAACTAAAGATAAAAATGGCTTTTCGGAAAATCTGAGAAAGCAAAAAGGAAGTTTGAATAGCTGCATCTATAGCCATAACTATAATTATTGTCGGAGTAGTTATAACAATTCTTTCCCTTTAGTATCCGTGTCCCTTAAGCTCTCTGCTATAGAAATATAGTTATCAAAAGATAAAGGAACCCGTAAAAGGACTACAAAACAGTCGTAAAATTTATGAAGTAAACACCGTAGGGGAGTAACCTGACAATTCATGCCACAAACCCATAGTCGGGCCTAGCACAAAGAGAAATAATGGCGAATAGAGAATTTAGGATAAGAAATTAAGGTTCTATTAATATTGCATAAGGGGTATCAGTTCTCACTTCTGCTTATTTGATATATTGCCTCGTCTCTTAAC
>JALZGI010000019.1 GCA_030861105.1 Thermoproteota archaeon | reverse complement strand
TAAATTGATATTGCTGCAACTGCACCACTGGCTGCAGCAAAGACAACATAATGCCTATCCGTATCAACATCTCCAACAGCATAAACGTTGGGAATTGTAGTTTGCTGGGAGCAATTTACCTTAATAAACCCCTCTTCATCGTCTAATTCACACCCAAGTTGTTTGGCAAGTTCGTTCTGAACCTTGTAACCAAGATAGTAAAATACGACATCTATATCATAAGACCCGCTGCTTTGGCATATTATCTTCTCGACATGTCCGTTCGTATTGCCAGATATTCTAATGATATCATCGTTTTCAAGCAGTTTAATACCCAACTTTTTGGCATCACCTCTATCTGTTTCTGTTAATTGATAATTGCCTTGTACAAAGACAGTAATATCCCTTGTCCATCCTAGAAACTCTTTTGCATATGAGATAGTATTTTTCCCATAAGTTATAATACCTAATTTCTTATTTGCGGTCTGAAACCCATCACAATGAGGGCAGTGCCAAGCACCATTTCCATCAAATATTTCGAAGTTCTCAATATTGGGTTTTGAATCCTGTACTCCTGTAGCTAGAATGAGATATCTTGCTCTGGCCATTAATTGTCTTGAATAAGATCTCGATTCATAAAAGATGTTGAAGTTGTTATCGTATTGTCTTTCTACCTTTGTTACCTTCTCCTTAACTACTTTAATCGGATACTGAAGAACGTCTTTCCATGCTTTTTTTACAAAGTCCTGCGGTGAACTATTTTCAAATCCTAGATATCCGTGAATATGTTTACTTGTGTGGTTTCTTGTCTTACCACTGTCAAAAATCACAGTTTTTCTGAGATATCTTCCAAGCAGTAAGGCGGCAGATAAGCCCGAAAATCCAGCGCCAACTATAGCAACATCAAACAGTTCTGAATCCTCGTGCTGCCGCGTGTTTTGATCTATGATATTGTAATTGCCATCATTACTCTTCGACTTGAATTTGCTTTTAGTTTCTAAATTAAGGTTGGCCATAAAATTTCAAATTCCAATGTCTATTCCCGATAGAAACAGGCGAATATAAGGGTTGGCTCATCTGACATGGGCATACACTTGACTTGTTGTCGCTCTATACAATTTGATAAATACAAAGATGACCTCTGGTATATCGTATTAATTACCATGGAGGACTCAGTCGTTGCCAAGTCAACAGGGGAACAGGAAGAAGATGATATGGAATCTCAAGACGCAGCTCTATTTAGATATTTAAGAACAAAAAAGAAGATCTCCAAAGAGGAAGCTAACTATATAGAACAAAATCAACAACAACAATATGAAAAGAAATTAAATAATGATAACTATCAGGCTTGCGAAAAGTGCAAATTTAACTTGCCTGATGAAAGAATGTGCCATGTAGTGGAAGGGAATGTCGATAACAAACATGGTATATCGAAATATTTTTCTCCCAAGGGCGAGGGGATGTTGCCCGGTGATATTGTATGGGAATTTGTCAAGAAAGTGGGAAACAAACTTACGTACGAAGAGGGCCACGTTATTGACAATGGTGCGCAAGGATATCAATGCAAGGATTGCAAATACTATCTATATTATGGTAATTGTCTGTTAATCAGTGGTTATACTATGAATAACGACAGTGAGTCTAGATTTACTCCGGAGATGAGTTGCGGTTTTATCGTAAAAATTGGTCAGGGAACCAAAATTTAATTTTAGTGGGTCTATAGGAAAGAGGTAGTAGCGATGACGGTATGAGCCCTACTCGCCGGTTTCTATACCGCTAGGAGAAAAGAAGTCAGCTTCGTCAAGATAGATAGTAGATGAATGACACGTCCTCTATCGAGAATCTCCTATATACTCGTCGTGTCGGCGAATCCACAGCCCAGTTTCGTTCCGCCCCTTCGGTGCCCGATCAAGCCACTGGTACATTCCCCAGAGTGCGTCGAGGCCGCGTGCGTATGTAGAGTAGGTGTGGTAGATGATGCCGTCGGAGAGTGCAAACGCGCTCATACCCGGAGCCTCGCGGGTGTAGGTGGAAACGTCGGTGCCAGTCATGGCTGCGAACTCGCCCGGGTCGAGGCTCGCTGGACTCCGGTCTTGGCGGTCCTTTGAGTCGCCCTCCGAGTCGGATGTGGTGCCGAGCGTGCTGTAGTTGTAGTCAATGCTGCCGGAGCGCTGCTGCTCCTCGGTGAACGAGGTGTTGAAGTCATAGTTGAAATCGCTATTCAGTGACGAGGCCCACGTGAACGTCCAGCCCATGCGGCGCTTGTATGCTTGGAGCGTGGCGATTGGGGCACGTGAGACCGCGATCATCGTGACGTCGTGGTGCTCAAGGTGCACAGCAAATCCGTTAAAGCCATCCGCGATCGCAGAGCATGCCGGGCAGCCGCCTGTGTACTCGGGGCCAAACATGAAGTGATAGACGAGAAGCTGAGAGCGTCCTCTGAACAGATCGGCTAGAGAGGCCATGCCCTCGTCGGTCTCGAAACGGTACTCCTTGTCAATTCTAACCCAAGGTAGCCTCTGCCGCCACTGCGCCAGTTCGTCACTACGCCGGGTCAGCTCCTTCTCGGCCTTGAGTAGCTCTAGCCGGGCCGCAAGCCACTCTTCACGTGTTCCGATCTTGTGGTCGGTCATTGTTTCTTTCCTCCTTGCCGCCGAAAAAGCAATGTTCCATAAGCCATACTTCTAAACAATGCATGATCCTTTTCTCTTTTCATAAGACCATGGAACACGAACAAATCATATAAAGTGTATTCAAGTACACCATCTCATTTCTCAACCGTAGTGGTTATACTGTGGATAATAATAATCAAGAGCCTATAGTGGTTTACTCCGGAAATGAGTGAGTGAGTTGCGGCTTCTTTATCGCAACAATTGGTAACGGGACAGAAGTCTGAATATCTAGTTATAAATGGACTGTTTCCAGAAGACTTAAAAAAACGATTTATCCAAAGGGTAGGAAACAAGCGACGTTAGAAAGCAAAGATTAGATATGTAATTGTGCAGCATAGGTCTGCATATGAGTAAAGAAGCAGAGAGAGAGGAAATTAAAGAAGAAACTCATGAAGAGCAAGATAGTGAACAAGATGAACTCGATGAGGAAGACGAACAGGAAGAACTAGAGGAAGGAGTTGAGTAAAGTAGCAAATATTATCTTAACATGAAAGACTGTGCTTAATGACTTTTATTCAGACACTTTAGACTACTTTGTGTAATACACGAGAGGATCTATAACAATGGTCAGCATATTTTCATTTCCATCTTAAAAATAATGAGGAAATTTTCTCTCTAAGCATAATGCTATGGGAAGATATCTGTAATAATACGTGTGGTAATTGTCTTCTGGACTTGACAAGCAGACCCTATAATAACAATAAACGACTTTTCCTGTCATGCTTTCAATCTTTACAAGTAAAGTCTTTGGGACCTTCTTTTCAGGCACAAGGTATGCCAAGTTATTTAGACGAATTACTTAACGCAATGTAACCCACTAGTAGTAGGAGTATTAGCGATCCTTTGTTCACGATCCCCTATTGGAATCACCGTAGAGCATTGGGACTCAAACACTCAGGACTATTGAGTGAATTTGCATAACTGTAATCCTTATCTTATATGTGGTTTTATGTATTTTTTGATGAAAGGTAGCTATCTCACTATTCTTGTTTCAGCAACAGCGATAGGGCTTGGCATAGCAACTTATTCAAGATTAAAAAACGAGCGTCAAAGAAAGAGGCTACAAAGTGGAAATCTTGGTAAAGTAGAACAGGAATTAAAACAGAGAACAGACGACTTAACTAAAACAACTATTAAACCCAGCGACACTGAAGTAAAAACAGACGACTTAACTAAAACAACTATTAAACCCAGCGATACTGAAGTAAAAACTGTAGCAACTAGCGAGTTTGGACCTGAAAGTGAAAAAGTTCGTAGAGTTAGAAGGTACAAATCAGATGGAAAACCCATTTATGAATAACTTTACTGAATATCATATCCTGACAGTTATTGTTCCCTGATCAAGCAAAGTTTGGTGAAAATATTAGAACTTACATTGCAGACTAGCTCATTACGGTCTGTAATCTCTGAACTCTGGCCAAGAAGTTTGTACTCAGAAATCTGATCGGATATATGACATAAATTCTCTTAACACTTACCTATATGGCACTTAACATAGCATGGATATATGCATAAACATGATATTATTTAGGATGCTTCTAGAATACAATTGATCTGTTCTCTAAGATATGCGTATTATTATAATCTAAAATCTAAAAGTGATAATAGTCTAGAGTCTAGAACGAATTGATTAGAGTAGAAATGCAGTCCAAAGTATGAAATATCAGGCTTCTACTTGAAAAAGAATTGCATCTCGCTCCCGTTATTCTTGAGCAACATTTATTCCATGAACCTCGTAGCTTGTACTTCTCCATTATTTGCTTTAACTATTATCCTATCATAATTCACTTCTTCTGTCTCTGGATTTACAAAAACGGACGAAAAGGGGCCCATGTTCCCGATCTTTTGAACTTTTCCCTGCTCTCCAAATTGAACGCTAACGTCATTCAGGGTATTAAAGTTATTATTGTTAATTTTGACACTTACCGAACCAACTATGCCACCTCGTTCTATAACTTCTATACTCAGGCCTGCCCTTGGTATAAAAACAGATAGAATAACTGCGGCGACAATAACGAAACCTCCTAATATCGCAAATTTGCCAATTCTGATCCAATTTCTTCGTTTACTGGGAAATTTTCCAAATGTATCTCCGTATTCATCTTCCCATCGTCCCATAATGCATGTTCGTATTTTTTAAATTTATACATTGTGAGGGGATACTGCTGAGAACCTCAATTTCTTATTTTTTTTAATTCTAATACTTTTCTTTTTGTAATCGTTTTTGAATCAGAAGGAAAATGTAAGCACATGAGTATG
>JALZGI010000610.1 GCA_030861105.1 Thermoproteota archaeon | reverse complement strand
ACTGCCATCAGGAGTATTTGGATATGGTGTTTGCGGATTTATAGGACATAAAAGTCTCTCCCATACCCATAATGAATCAAATCGTTCTTCTTCAGCTTGTTTTGCCGCTTGGATAGTATTTTCTCTTGTAGCTTGCTGACCGGCTTCAGGTAGAACCATACAAACCTTCATATGATTATATTTTGTATGTTTGAGTTGATACATTTAAGGAGCCCTGCTGTTAGCAAGTTCTGCTCACAACAGATTTCCTTGAAGTCTGGATACAGAAACCGAATGTTGCTCTCGAAGTATGATAAAAGTTAAACTATGAAGCCGATATTCTAATTATTAGATCTAAGGGAGGATAAATGGCAAAAGTCCTATTCTACAAGAACAATAGGAACAACATCACTATCACTGTATTGTTGTTTGCATCGGTTGTTATTACAAACTCTTTTATAGTGTTTTCTCAAGGCGAAACAATCAGATCTTTCTTTGCCAATTTGACATCAACTATCACAGTCGGAATTCCAATGGTTATAGCATTTGTTATGGTTTTTCGATACAAACGAGATATGAAGAAACAAGGTGATAGGCCTCAGGTATTCTCAGCACAGGACAATGCCATACTCAACTATTATGATGATAACAAAATGCATCTATCCATTTGTCTTTTCTTGGTACTCTGGTTCATTGCTCATATTATTTGGACTTCCAGTTTCAGCAGTCTTCCGAAGTTTCTATACAAGATGTACTTTGGTTCATGGGATATGTATTTTTTGGCTATTTTCTGTATAGCTTGTATTATCATTTTTTTAGAAATGAGTTTGAGCCAATGGTTCTTGTTTTGATAGCTGTCATTATTGTAATAGTTCTCGTTTTTATCGTTGATATTATAGTAAGTACTCTTCGATTACTATCTGCTCAAACAATAGATCTTTCTGTATTGCTTATTACCGTTGCCTACCCGATATTAGATGCAATAATTGTTTTTCCAGCTGTACTGGTATTTTGGGCAGTAAGAAGAATAAGCAGCAAACGCATTAGCTCCCATCCTAAACAAAAAAAAGAGACAAACGCAGAAGAAAACAAAACATATTCTTCTACCGTTTCTGTGTCTTCCATTTGGATATTGCTACTCTCTATTTCAATGATATTAACTGCAGTAGGAGATACTGGATTTGCATTTAGTACTGCGTATGGTCCTGATGCAGTTCAAAGAGATATATGGATATGGGATATGTTTTACAATAGTTTCGGGCTTTGTTTAGCAGCGGCTCTGCTTGGTTACAAAAACTTTTTCTCGTTTAATAGAATGAGTCCCATTGAAAGGCCGTGATTATCTAGCAGAATACGACGATGACTTAAGATAAAGTCCCAAGTGTTTCATTTGATAAAGAGACGCAAACTGTAGTAGTAGCCAATTCAAGGTTATTTAGTTCAAATGTAATAGATGCAACAGGTCAGAATGTCACTTATCTACCTCCAATTGCAAAGTATACAAATGGACGGTAGTGAATGTTACATAATTCAAGATGGATATGGCCTGAAGGACAAGTTCCCCTGGGTGCTCCGCCTATCACTGAATTTAGTGTAACTTTCGAAAACCCAGGTATATATGATTAGGTATACACAATACATACATGGATGAATGGAAGTGTAGTAGTCAGTCAGTCAGTCAGTTAGCGAGAATACAAGAGCAAAAATAGCCTTAAATTTTTTCCTTGGACTTGACCATCTATTCGTTGAGCCATGCTGTAGATGTAACATAGTTGACTAATTGTTACATCTTACAATGTGAATATAGGAGTGATGCTAAAAAGTATTGGTCTACTAATTGTTAGGTTAGACTATTGGCTGCCTGCTGGTGTAGTAGTGTTTGGAGATACACCTTGCGTTATAGTTGCATTTGTAGCATTACCTGCAAAGGTCTCGTTTCCTAGAAGCTTGGCCTTTTCCGGTGTTCCTCCTGACATATTCTGATGGGACGTCATTCATCACAAATGCCCAAGCAGCAACAATAGCATTCTCTATAATGATTACCATGGAAGAGAATCATGTACATCTTTAAATCGATCTTTAAGTCATTATAATTGACAATATTATGGCATTGGGTGAATTGTTATACGAGGAGAGAGGCAAAGAAACTTCGGCAAGAACAATCGCAGACGCTGAAGAGCCACTCACAGAAGTAACTGGAATATGAACTATAAAATTGAAAGATGAGGACATTACTACGTACTGGACTCTATTAGTCACGGTTGGAAATAATGGTATAGCGTATAGTCAAGGAAAAGGTACCATTTATTTGGAAGATAAAGAATTAGCTTCATACACTATGAGCAGTATAACCAAACCCAATAACCCGGACATCGCTAGCAGCCGTGGAATAACAAGAATACGTTGTTCTTCCTCTTATGGTAATCCAGAGATTTCTTCTCTTCTTGATGGTATGGCTGCAGTATATGAACTGGAACAGGACAACGACGGAAATTACTCAGCAAGATTCTGGGAATGGAAATAAAGAAATCCAGGAGTTTTCCTAAGGTCTCCGTAAAACGTCAATAATAGTTCAATGACATGATTGTGAATTTAATCTTGCTACAATGGGCTATCTCTGCTACTTTTATTTTGTTGTTATTGGACATCATTTAATAATATAGCAATAGCCCCATTGTCATATTATCTGTCAATCTTTCAACTTGTCAAAGGGAGTTACTTTAGAAAGGGAAGATATAGTCCAAGATTAACTCCTAATCTCTATATTTTCATAGTTCAAAAAGTTTGATAGCAATGGCAATTCTATTACTAGCTTGAGGATAAGAGGTACATTTCTTATCCTCGTGACGCAGCTATCTATTCATCAGGAAATGTGTATAATGGATTCCACTTTGTGGTTGTATCCATTATCTACATAATTTTTCTAATCTGAAAACTATGCATGAGAATCAAATTGAAGAATCGAATTGCTGTTAAATCTATCTACCAACATAAAATTAAAGGTCATTACCATGGCATTAGGAAATTACTTTATGAAGAAAAAGGAAAGCAATTGAGCGCACGAACAGTTGATTTAGTAAAACCAACCGCAGAAATATCTAGAATGGGCAGTATGAAGTATG
>JALZGI010000607.1 GCA_030861105.1 Thermoproteota archaeon | reverse complement strand
TTCGCTTCTGCATTTCCCTTAGATATTTCTGGACAAACAGACACAGACACGACGACCTACTCTTTCGTTACAAAATGGGGCTCTTTAGGTGAAGGTGACGGGCAGTTTGATGGACAAAATGATGTCGACCTTTACAATGGTAGAGTTTATGGTTGCTGACTATGCTAATCATAGAATTCAAATATTTGATCCACAGGGTGAATTCATAGCAAAGTTTGGTGAGGGAGGCTCTGCTGACGGACAATTAAGTGGTCCTGAGGGGGTTGGTGTAGATAAAGAGAGCGGAGCAGTATATGTTGCAGACACTGGAAATAATAGGATACAACTTTTGAACGCCAATAATAATTGCAGTTCAACATGTTCGATATGAAAAGTTCACATTCGTATTAGGTCTATAGCTAGCGGATAATCTCTGGCTGCTCAGTGAGCACAGGAAAGATTAGTGTCTTGCATTCAGCAATATCAAGTGATCCAGGAGGACAATATGCCAATAAAACAAATGAAGAGTACGGAGAAATTTGAGCCTCGGCAGTCAAATTGGCCAAAGTATTATTTGTCTTATCTATAGTAATGAAGTTGCCATTATCTCTTCCTTCCTGTCCTGTGGCTGACAACGGCGATGTAAGTATTAGTGAACATACTATTAATAATAGAAAAGGCACTGCAAGAAAAATACCTGAATATTCACGCATTTAATTACGTTAGACGAGCAAAACATTCTATAAAAATATAATGCCATATATCTAACTAGCCAGAAGTTTAGATTAACAATCGTCAGATTTAGGCACAGTTCGATCTAATAATCAGTATAATTACAAATAGATGTTAGAGTTATCAAAGCAGAAATAGGTTCTGCATACATTAAAGCAAAAAGTTTGACAGATGTATTAGTAAAATGAAGTAGCTCGGGAAAGAAGGGGCTAATTCTTATATTATATATAACTCGATGAGTGGCAAAAGTAAGGAATAAAAAATTCCAGAAAGAATCGGAGAAAAGAAAAAAGATGATCCTCATCAAAAACTATAATTGCCATAATATATACTCTAGATCATGTCTAACAACGACGACAATCCAATTAATTGGGACGCTATTATTAAATCACATAAAGGAGTTATAGCATCCGATAGAAAAAGGACAGGAACTGTTATTGCACAGACAGAGGATGATATTGTAATTTCTGATGGAGTAGTAATGAGACACCAATTTATTATGCCAAAGTCTAAAGTAGATTATTATGATGGAAGTGATGTTTACCTTAAAGTCCCATCGCAGTTACTTAGCATTTTTGAAGTCGGAAAAACAAAATAGATAAAGATAGTTAGACTTATAGATTTCAGTTTTTTAGAGCTTTAACTATGGCTATAAACTGCCTTCTTTTTAACCAATTTGATTTTCTAGACTTTTCTCTTTATTGTCTATCTATGGACTTGGCGTCGGTGATCTGTTATCTGCTCTTCTGAATCAAACAATGTATCACAAACAGGACATCGTAAAGGCGCCCCTATCTTACCCTCTGTACTGGTAGAAGTAGGAGAATTAGAATCACGACGAGCTGAAGTAGATGTTCCCATAATCTATCTTTTTTTATTGTCCATAATATTTATGGCTTCTATTTTATTGCGGGAAAGCGGTATGTTTGTTTGCTTGGTTTTTTCTTGTTGCTTGCATTGAGTTATTGTATTCTAAGCTAAATGTAGCTCCCTTACCACCTCTGAAAAGTAGATGATGACAATCTAAGCAAAGAGCTGGCAGGAAAGCCTTGAATTAAACTGAGTTTTCGTCTTACTGCAAATGTTGGTAAAGCATATCTCCCTCTTTCTATTCTAGCATCTGATGACAATTTTTGGTTGTACCTAGAATATATAAAATAAACTTCAAGCTGTAGCTTCTACTTCAGTAATCCAGTTACACTTTAGATTAACCTTTTCATGATGTTTTTCTACTGCTTCTCTGTTTGGTGCGTCAAGAAAACAAAAACACAGGTCACTTGCTTTATTATAGAGTATGTTTAGATGTTTTACACCAAATTCATCAACTGGGGATTGCTGAAGTTCTTTCACAGTTGCCTCCCCGAGGCTATGGAATGAGTGAACATCCAGAAACTTCGGCATTTGAGCATAAATGAAGCCTTTATTTACTATTTAAGATAACTGTCTAATTTGCTCTCATATTTAGTTGGAGTTAGCAATTAATATGACAACAAAGACCTTGAAATTTACATTCTAAGGCATTCTGTGCTTACGGAAAATCAACTATATTGAGGAATATATTTTGCGGCAAGCGTGGTGGGGCGGTCTAGAAGG
>JALZGI010000603.1 GCA_030861105.1 Thermoproteota archaeon | reverse complement strand
GAACAGTAACCAGTCCTAGTGCCAGTATCGATGCTACAGCACCAATAATCGCATATTTGACATCGTTAGTCATATGCCCATGAGTTGTAGAATAGTATTAAAAACATGATTAACAAGGTTAATTTAGTATTAAAAATAATGTTAGCCCTCTATTTTTTAATGGTATCAAGACAACATGAAATAAGTCCTATCGTGGGAACCAGCGTGATATCTGTCTTCTTGATAATATCATTTGTTGGAATAGTGCCTTATGAAACTTTGGCACAGGGAACGAATGCTACTAACACTACCAGTACGGCCAACACCACAAGTACTGCCGGAGGAGGACAGACTACTACCGTGGTTATGCCGCTTGGTTCTTCAGCAGCTACCAGTGGCGCAGGTTATGAGCCACCCAAAGTCACTGTATCACCCGGTGCTACAGTAGTATGGGATAATAAAGACAATGCTCTTCATACAGCGACCTCTGGAGATTCTCCAACACCGAATGGTAAATTTGATTCAGGAATAGTTGGGGCAAATCAACAGAGTAAGCCAGTCACAATGCCTACACAACCTGGAGAATACAAATACTTCTGTACACTCCATCCATTCCTTCAAGGTACAGTCATAGTTCAGTAGCAGAGCATACCCAATTACTTTTTTTAGAATTTAAGGCGTATCGAACCAAGAGAAAGTGTTTGATGAGAAGTGGATCTTTCTTTTGAAAAAAGGATCAGCTATGTCGCAGATGGTTAAGATTCACGGATAGTCAAGCCAGACCCTTCATCTCCGCGGGCCTTCCTGCCGCTCTGATAGTATTTAAGACAATGGAGCAGGATAACTTAGTTAATCATATCTTTAATACTATTTCGCAGTTGTAAGTTAGTAGTATCCTATGAATATCGATGATGATACTAAACGCTTTATTATTCATCGACTAATATGGTTTGCATTTTTTATGGGAGTGGGCTTCATTCTCGTTTTCTTGATCCCTTTTCCATTAGACATCGTCTCTGTAGCTATCCTATTTATCCTGACATATTATCTTAGGAGCAGAAGTGAAATGAAAAAGTTCGGGGTCAGGGATTTGTTTGGTTCTTTTTCTTCTGCCTTTAATGACCAATATAGGCCGCTAAAGTACTATTGCATGAGCTGCGGCAAAGAACACAAAAAAATGACATGTCCTAATTGCGGCTCCAAAATGAAAAGGGCAGGATAATGACCCGAAAACCTTAATCAAAAGGATTACTAGACGAATAAACAGAACCAATAGAAACTGTTTCTTACAATAAAGGATAGAATTGTACAAACATATTAGTAGACGAAGGAGTGTTTCCCAGAAAAAGAGAGTGAATAATTGGATTTCTATACATCCAAAATAATATATTAGTCATCTATTAGGCTAAAAATTGAAGTGGCTAGACCACAATAAGAAATAGCATCCTAATCTTACAGGTATTGATTACCTTCAGCACATTTTTTTGTTGTCCACTGAGTTTGACGTAATTAGTAATTGATAATTAATAATTAAATAATTCATTGAGCAAACCAATAAATTGTAATATCATTAGCTGTCAACTTTAAAATAGATAAGATGCAAGTTAGTACCCAGTTTAAGCTTTTTAGTGTGGCAGGTAAGTAATCATCAACAAAGCACCAATGAGATATATAGCAACTACCATCGCTATCATAAAAAGTTGCTTTATGAATCCTCGCCTTGTTAAATCTATCGACATAATGATAACTCATGTGTATAGTTATATGAGTTGACTTTTTAGAATCATTTCCTTTCTGTAGACTTGCTTAACCTCTAATCAACATAGCATCCAAGCATATCATCATCGGAAGAGTTGCATCATAAGCTTTTCAAATAAACATAATCTGGATGAGATTCTCGACATTTATGTTCCCTTTTTGTGCCGTGCCGCCGAGATAATAACATATCCCAGACCCACCGCCAAGCCAAATGCTAGTGGTATAAAGACCACTCCACCTTCTAAGTTCAAAGATTGTTGGATTATGGCTTCAAACATTGCACTGGTTACTATGTCACAACTGGTTTAAAGTATTGCTTAACTATGTTAACTAGATTCCGATATATTACATTTTAACGGGATGTATTTCTTCTCTGATCAACATCCTCACTGTGGTGAGGGCCAAATCGAGCTGATCTGCTATAACCTCTTCCTCATAGCCTGAGGCATACAAATTTCTTAAGGTTTCCCTTTTTTCTTTATTTATGATGTTAGAAGGTGGATGCAATGTTAGCTCTTGTCGTACGGATCTAATGTAATTAATGACTTTATTAACAATATCTTCTGCATTGGTATTGCTCTCCGTTGAAAATACCAATATATACTCTTTTACAGGCAGACTAAACATCTTTACCTTATCATAATCATAGAGAACATATTTCAAAGATCCGAGTTCCTCTGAGAACCTTTCTCTTAAAAAGATAATATGAGCGGATTGTAGTAAACTCAAATCTGAGTTTTTGCCTTTTAATTGGGTATCTGCCCCTTCTCTCATACCTCCTGCAAATAAATGTCCTGATCTTTCTATTAGCCCAGCAAATCTAATTGAAGGATCGAGTGCCAGAACATTTTTTGAGAATTCTTCTGATTTCATTTTCGGTTGTTCTTAGCACTCCCTTGTGAGTAGTCAATATACTTGAATAGTATGTCCTTCAGTTTAGATATAGTCATACTTACATTGAGATCAGGCCAAGTCTTATTTGCCCTTTCACTCTTAATTTCACTTTTACTTTGAGGCATTCACATATGGCATAATTTACCTGCTATAAAATCCCTGATTAACAATGTTAAGGAAGAAATGCGCCGGTGGTTTGACGCCTTGAAAAGATATCACTTAGTAAAGTAAAACAGCAATGCATATCACTATTATGAAAGGGGCAGTGACTCAATTTTGCCATCATAACAATTTGGACATTGTAAAAAGTGAGATACCCCGGTATTTTCTTCTTCAACTCCATATACCAATGAAGCACACCAGAAACATGATTCACATATTATGAAGCTCTTTTGACTGGGTAATAGTTCACCTTCGATATTTCTTGATATCTTACATTCTACTCTTCTATTACCATCCTCGTGTTCGGAGCTCTCGGCTTTGACCTCGTTAGCATGCTGATAGAGACCTTTAGCATTCATCACATACATCACAAACTAAAATTTCTTCATTTGCATGGCTAATAAGTGTAGATTAACTGCGTTAGCTAACATAGTTAATCATTGTCTTTATACTACCATTAAAAATATTATATATTCATATTATGTCAAGGAAAAGGCACCAATCCAAGCAATATACAAGGAATAGCGGCAAAAATAAATTTATCTTTACAAAAAATACAATAATAGCAATTAGCGTTATAGTTGTCCTTGTTTCCGCTATTACCTATTTCGGAATTAAGTCTATGATTCCTGTAAATGGCAACGTGCCTATCTTTGGAGCTCCAAAAAATAATTTCTTTAAGGCATCACACAATGCAAAATCTGGCTTCTTTTTTATGGGTCAGTCAGCCGGTGGCGCTAGAAAAGGTTCTTTACCATCAGTAGGTAGTAACACTAACATTGGTACTTATGGCAACGGCACTGACAGTCCTACAGGACCAACTCTATACGTAACAAAGGGAGGATTAGAATCAATTCATTTTATAAATGAAGATTATGATACTCATTCTAAACATAACTTTAACATAGATGAATTCAAAGTGCATAGCAAGGATTTAGGATACTTTCAAAGCCAGATTATTACTTTTATTGTGAATAAGGATGGTGTGTTTGAATATTATTGTTCTATTCACCCTGAAATGAGAGGCAAAGTAGTGGTTATCTGATCAGTGCAGATGATGATGACAATAATAATAATAATAGCAATAGCAGATGCAACTAATTATGATAAATGTATTCTTTTATTTAATAGCCGCAGAAATTTAATACCGCCTATTGTTATAACAATGTCACAAGAGTTACCCCTCAAAAAGAGGATAGGTGATTAGATTGGGTAGTAATGAAGACAAGATTGCAAATGAAAAGGATTATAGAGAAGAGATAGATGTTAGTAATGCTACTTCTATGTCTTCCACCGGCACAGAGGCAGCGCGCGAAAATATTCTAAGTTTAATGGATAGTTTTATTGAGCAAATAACCAGCATAAGAAAAACACTTATTGGAGTCTCCGTCTCAGCTTTGCTTTTAGCCCCACTTGCTATTGGACTTTCAGCATATTTGATATTGCATCCTTCATTTTTTGCTATTCTTGAAATAGAAAATGAATTTGGACTCGTCTTGAGCATTCTACTAGCAGCTGTCTTAATTATATCATCCGTATGGCTTGTATCAGGAATTAGACAGTATAAGTCGATAAGCTCATGGAGCAAAAGATATGAAGACTATAAAAGAGAAAAAGAAGATATGGATAGGAAGATTGCTTCTAAATACGGCTTGACTTGATGATAATAATAATACAAGAGCAACCAACCAATAACTCTAGTTATAAATTGTATAACAAAATTATATGCCCTCTTATTATCAATCTTCTCTTTTGGAAACAATTTTACGGTGCTCTTTGTTTTCAAAGCGTTCTTCACTTTTATCTTCTTGTGATATAATTTTAGATGGAGGATAATTGATTATTTTCTTTCTAGGAAATACTCTTTCGTACGGTTCTAATATGGTTGTACAAAATTCTATTCCTTTACCTGTGGGCTTATAAATTGTTGTTTTTCTTTTTCCATAAGGCAACTCAACCTTATGTATAAATTCATTTGACTCTAATTCGTCAAGAATTGACTTGTGTTTTTTCAAATTCAATCCGCAAAAACTGAGAAGAGTTGTTTGGTTTAGCTCACCGTGTTCCATTAATTTTAGCATTAGATCTTTCACAATGTAAATTCTGTCCCTATATGAGGACTGTGAGCCAGACATTTGATTTCACCATTGTTATAGAGTGTATCCGTTATCAAGTTAAGGCCTAGTATAAATGTAGGTTAACTATGTTCCCTCGTACCCCAGGGGCTAGTTTAACAGATCTAAATAGTCAATCGGATCTTTGCATGACATTAGTAACTGTCTATATGTTCTCAACAACATTAACTATGTTAAGCATAGATTAAGTAGCCATATGTTTAGATTTCAGAATGGTAATGGATTTAAGATTTTTTAAGCTAAATAGGAAGAAAAAGGAAGATAACAAACATTCTGACAGGACTAAAGTTATCAAATGTAAGAATTGTGAAATGAGCTTTGAAAACAAGGAGAGATTAAAAACACACTCTAGGCTAGCCCATACAGGAAGAGGTGAGAGAAAAAAGAATGATTATGGCCGTTAAATTATATCATTATTACATTCATTATTTTAGATGGGTAATCTTAGGTGCTGCGTGACTTTGTTCTTAGATTGCTTTTACAACAAGGACAATTTCTACCACTCCATTTCATAAATACACTACATACCTGACATCTTTTATTACCTTCAGCATAGTAGCTACCTCTCAAACCTTTAGTAGACTTGAATTTTTCACAAATATTTCTGCATGCCAATGGACATTACCAAGCGATGTAATTTCACATGACAATCGGACAGATTATTATTTAAGTACTGATTAACCTGGTTAACTGACATGGTACCTCTATATTCACGCCTTGAGATAAGTTATTTTATTTCTTGTATTTGTATCTCAACTTCTGCAATCTTGGAAGGGAGATCTTGAATATCTTTCTACAAAAACCAAATTAACGTAAAGAGGAACGTCATTCCCTTGATCTGTTTTCTTATCTA
>JALZGI010000403.1 GCA_030861105.1 Thermoproteota archaeon | reverse complement strand
GGCTAGCACAGATGCTTGATCCCAATAGATATGTTCATGTGCAATCTTATCACCATCAAACTTCATGACTACAACAGTAGGTATTTTTACATGCTTACCTGTTGGCGGTATCCCAGGTAATATGAAGTCAACTTCCATATTGTGAGTAAAGCTAACAATAAGCTCATCGACGACCTGATCTTTACTAACTGTTCTGGATATACGTATAATATTTGTGTCGCTGGGTGTTTTGCCAACAAAATGGTTTTTGTAGAAATTATAGACTCCGTTGTATCCTATGCCTCCTGTTAATGTAGGTACATGATGTACATATGGTTCTCCAACCATGGTCTTCATTGTTGCTTCTACGTCATGGTCTTCAAACTCGTGTCTTACATGCTCATCAAATACAGCTCCTAGATCGTTTGAACCCTCATTACCTATATCATCAATCATAAAATACAGTATATTTCTATCACATAAAAGCTAATAATCGCCTTGGCCGCTACCTTTACAATAATATGAAACTAGAACTGGAGCCTTAAGAACTATCAACTATAATAGCTTCATTAGGAAAAAGCAAGGCATTACTTTGAATATGTAAGAAAAGATCAAAGGACAGCAGAATCGCTCCAAAGAATAAGGTTAAAGCTGATAAACAAGGAGAAAAGAATGTGTGTTCAAAGACTATCTTATACCAGCGAACCAATAAAATAGTCTGTAAAGTTGTAGTATGTTGGATAATGGAACACTAGAATCTTAGCTCTAGATTTTCTTTGCTGTTTGTATGTATTGACTGCATCAAGTACTTCTTGTTTAGTATGATACTCTCCTATTTTGGTATTGTTGGAAGTATCACATACCGTTAGAGGAATAGTAAATGCGCTTGGTCCTTTATTTTCTCAGGTAGTTTGCGAGCTCTTATCTTGTCATACAATCATAGTACAATTGCTGCAAGAATAAAATCTCTTCTGGACAGCAGAAGAAATAGGAATATCTATTGCATAACAAGTAACAAGTTGATTCTTGACAAATATATCCTAACTTATCAAAGTCCTGAAGATAATGTCATAATATCAGAGCAGCGAGGGCATTCTATTTCCTGGTCAATATTTTTTGTTATTTGGTCCTCATTTTCATTTTTCTCTTCATCTACCTTTTGTAAGTCACTATCTACTTCGGGAGATTGCAACTCAGTCCTTTACTGAATCTTCAGGAGGAAATCAAACAATGGCTTCTAATAATACTGGTGTTCTAGTTCCTCTAGATCATCACGACCTTTCAATGGTACTCATTCTATTAAACGAGAAAAAGTTTTTGTAACCAAGCAGAGCCGCTGCTAAACAAAGACTGAAACTATTGTAAAACATATCCCATATCCATATCTTGTATAGAAACTTCGGAAGACTGCTGAAACTGAAAAGTCCAAATAATATGAGCAATGAACCAGAGTACCAAGAAAATGGACGGATGCATTTTGTTATTATCATAATAGTTGGGAATGGCATTATCCTGTGCTGAGAATACCTGAGGGCTATCACCTTGCTTTTTCATATCGTTTATATCGAAAAACCATAACAAATGCATGTCCTATCTGTGGCAGGTTTCAGACAGTACCCGCTAGCTCGGAATCTGGCAAGAGCATCTATGTTAGCTGTAACATGGATATTTAAGTATCATGCATATCACTAGTGTTTCAGGTCGAAATAACTATATAGTTCCTATAGCAGCTTTTCAAATAGCAGATAGTTAGATTAAAGACATTGGAAAGAACCACACGTGGAACTGACTTATCAATGGTAATAGAAGACGAAAGGCATGAATCCGAGCAGATCTATTCCTTGATAGACAAACCGTACTACGTTGAGAAGATTAAATACAAAATAGAATAATTATATCCCACATCTTCTTTCCTACCTCCGTTACCAATATGTTGGAATCTATACCAAGTTCTATTCCATGTCGCGATATCCAAATTATAGTATTAATTACATCATAAAGTTCTGCAGGAAAGGATTTCTAGGTGCTAATCTGTCCACAGAAACTGCTATTAAATCGGACGATCTAGGATCGTAGTATATAATCATAAAAGTTAACACTTGGCTGTACACAATCCCTGCCGTGGACAAATACCAGCTTTCTATGTACAGTATATGTTAAACCTAATTTCTTGTTGTTAGGTAGATGACGGGATCGGACTGTACATTCTAATATGGATCATACTGTCACAATCATTCCCTTTTTGCTGTCTGCGTTGAATAAATATAATGATCTGCTACATATGGCGCTTGTTCTGGCGAACCTTTGACCAACATCTTCCAGCATTACTTTTTCCTGGGCACGTAGATGCTCTACTGTCATCTCTCCATTCAGTATTGCGCTATCACGCTCCTTTGCGAATGTCCTTACAAAATTAAGTCATACAGAAGAGTTCAAACATCAGGGAATGTGTAGGATAGCTAGATTGGCAAAAAATGATTCTGCATGGGTTAATAGAATAAATAGATACATTTGCAAAATATGATGGAATAACAACACTTTTGATTCATATTTAATGGTCATTGCACTGATTGCTTTGTTTTTACATCTTTATTTGTAATAACAGCTATATTGAAATGTTAGAGGACAAGGAGACGTACTATGACAATCAATAAGGACGCCAAGAATTTTGGTATGCCATGGGAAAAAGAATATGGTTATTTCCAGTCGGTCAAGGTAGGGGATACTATCTACTTATCTGGCCAAGTGAGTCATGACGAAGCAGGTAAAATTGTTGGTCGTGGGGATATGGAGACTCAAATGCGTCAAGCATATACCAATATTCAGAAGGTGTTGTCACAATACGGTGCTACAATGAATAATATAGTCGATGAGATATTATTCGTAACAGATATGGATGCGGCTTTCTCTGCAGCAGTCAAATGTAGGCAAGAGGTATTTTCTGGCACTCCAGTCGTAGCAAGTACTATTGTGCAAATTCAGCGTCTTGCGTTTCCTGACCTTTTAATTGAAATTAGGTGTGTTGCCAGAATCTAAGATCTCATTTTCAATCTCACTAAACCTATCTAATAACTTTGCACTAAACACTTCATTCCAATATTTTCTTCAAATAATAAGTTATCTTTACAAAAGGATGTATGTAGTTGATAAATAACATTTCTCATAAACCGATGACTCCTGCAAAAATAAAGGAACATGAACCTACAGCAGTTAAAAGAGAAATGACAGAAAAGATAACAGAACCAGGACAAACAGGAGGAACCAGCCCAGAAGAAGCAGCAGAAATAGCAAGGAAAAAAGGTATGGCTAAAGGTACTGCAGGTGCAGCAGAAACAGGTAGTGA
>JALZGI010000585.1 GCA_030861105.1 Thermoproteota archaeon | reverse complement strand
TATAGAACCTTTTAGCCTTGAGGAAAAAGAGTTTCCGCTGCCATTCAATTGAGCTATAGGGATAAACATCCCACGAAAGGTGAGATTACAAAATATATTTAGATAAATTCGTAACTCAACAAGCTTTTTGCAGAGTCGCACCGATGAATCCCATGACAGACACGATAAAGATCGCAAATCATTTCTCAGCTCTTAATAGTATCGGTGAATAAGTTTGCAAGAGAAATACCTTTTATATTATGAATTAATAATATCGCATATTATTGCCTACTACAAATGCTCCTACCCCAACATCTGAGAAAACTGAGGTATTGTATGGCTTTGAGAGAACTACTGAGGCAGTAATGAGATTCTTAAATAGTGCAGAGGTTGCTATGAATATCTGTGCAGACTATACTTGGCCATCAGTGGCAATGGGTGTAGAGCTATTCAAGAAAGGATTGTATGATCTTAAATCAAGAAACGTCCAGTTGCGATTTGCAGCAACTTGTAGTTGCAGATATCACAAACGATATTGAAGTTGTGTAGGTATTTGCATCCAATTTTCTTACATTCTGATGGGCAAGAATATACCAATAATATTCTGTTCCAACAGAAGCGCCTGAGCCTTCTGGGGCATTCCAAGCTCTTCTCTTATTTGTGGCATAAGTAAATTCCGATTTATCAGGTGCTACCTTTTTCTCCTTCCATTCACCTCTATCATAATACCAGCGGTGGATTCCTCCTACCCTCATACCAGTATACTTTCTTCCTTCAAACTCTTTGTATTCGTTATAAGCAGTGGAAATATTTCGTCTGAACTCATTACCTTTCTTAATAGATTCTAAGTTCATCTTATCCTTCTCCTTTCCTCTCAGGCAATATCTATTTCATAACAAGCAACAGATCGCATTTTTGACAAATATATCCTAGACTATCAAAATCAGACGATAATGTCATGATATCGAAGCAACGTGGACATTCTATTTCCCGTTCTATTTCTTTAGTTGTCATTCCATTATCTTCTTCCTCTTCCTTCTGTTCAGTAGAATCTGCTTTACGAGTTAGCAGTTTCGTGCTCATATTCCAAGAAAGTCCTGTGGTGATAGTTATAGTAGCTAATACTACAGGGAGAGGGGGCAGCTCTACACTGGATAGTATTGTACCGTACCCTTTTTCGCTTTGAAACATTAATTACGGCTAATTTGTTCATCCAATATTTTGTAGAAACTGATTCATCGTAATTTTTGTTTTCCTTGATTGTTAGCAAGTTTGCTGCTTTCAAATGTATACAGAATTTCTCTAATGTTTTGCTTAGCTATTGTTTTACTATTATCCTTCCTGTCATCCATGGATGAAAAATGCACATATAATCATAGATTCCTGGTTCCATAAACTTCAAAGTGAATACAATTACAAAAGGAAGGCTATGATGAACCAAATCTTTAGGGTAGAGAGCTGCTTGTAAAAACAAGGCTTTATCAATTTGTCTTTTATCCTACATGTGGTAAAATGCCATGCTGCCTCAAGACTTAAGAAGGTTCCTGCAAATCCAGCCACTACGGATGTTACTTAGAACAAGTTTTCAAACACAGAAGTTAATAAAGCCGCGTCCTACACAGGGATTGTTAACGATGCTGCTTATAATATTCTTCCTTTGGGTTGGTTTTAGTGTGACTGCAGCTGGCTGACACCAATATTTACAATAATCATTTATTTCAATAGCAAAAGATGAATATTTTGTAATGGTTCTTCACTAGGGTATGATAATTGGAAGTTTGAAGAGATATATTGGGAACGAGAATAATAGCTTCCACCTGCTAAAGTCTTCAGATTCTATCAAATGTTTAGTGTGCGGCAGAACGCATACGTCTATTACCGATCCTGAGTCCGGAGAAGAATTATGTAGCCATTGTGGCTTGGTTATTTCTGAAAAAGATGTGGATTTTGCTAATCCTGAGAGGCGTGCTTTTACCACAGAAGAGATAAGTCAAAGAGCTAGAACTGGAGCTCCTACTTCATTATCGCGACATGATAAAGGTCTTGCTACATTAATAGGAAAACCAACCAGAGATGCTACTGGCCAGAAACTAGACTCCAATGCGCGCTTGACGTATAAAAGATTGAAAACCTGGGACGACCGAGTGCAGCTTCGCTCTTCAACAGATAGAAACCTTTCGAGAGCCTTTTCTGAACTGGGCATGCTAGAAGATAAACTTGGATTGTCAGACTCTTTAATAGAAGAGGTTGCCTCTCTATATAGAAAAGTCGAAGACAGAGGACTGGTGAGGGGACGAAGTATCAGCGGAATGTTGGTTGCATGCGTATATGTTGCATGCAGACAGAATGGTAATCCCAGAACGCTAAAGGATGTTTCAGCAAAAAGTAACATAAAACGCAAAGATATTGCAAAGAACTGCAGGCTAGTAATGAGAGAACTGAGCATAACTACTCCGGTAGTTGATCCAATGAAGTGTATCGTCAGGGTAGCAAACGCTGCTCAGCTGGGCGAAAGAACCACACGTCATGCATTTAAGATGATGTCTGAGCTTTTAAGAAAAAAGACACTAACTGCAGGAAAAGATCCGATGGGCTTGGCTGCATCAATATTGTATCTTGCCTCTAAAGAAACAGGCGAGACTAAAACCCAGATCGATATGGCTAAAGCATCAGGTGTGACTGAAGTGACGATTAGACATAGACTCAGGGCTCTAGTAAAGGACCTAAACCTATTAACTGTATGATAAAATAACTAACACATTCCAAGTGATGACGGTGACAGGTGTTAAGAAGATGATGATATAGATCTAATAGATAACCTAACAAAGATGGATGTCGTTTCAAAACTGTAGATTTTGTTGTCAGTAAGGGGAGGAGGAAGAATAAAGAATCATTCGCCTAGATATTATATTATAACAATTTAATTAATAATTTTCAACATACACTGAAATACATACAGGTGGTAATATCAAGCAAATATTGGTAACCACCACTGCCGACGCCACTGCTCCAACTACCACTTCTATTGCATATGT
>JALZGI010000562.1 GCA_030861105.1 Thermoproteota archaeon | reverse complement strand
CATAGACCAGTGATAGGGTGGGTATTTCAATTTGCTTCTTGGACGTTAGGTAGTTTCGGCCCTAAAGTAGAAGTAAATTTTACACATACAGCAACTGCTTAGATCTCAAATCTAGAATCCGCAAACTAATAAAGAATTTATATTAACGGGGAATAACATCATGTATATGGGGATAGGCCAATATATGGCAAAGGAAATTATGAAAGAATTGAGCAATAGATCCAGGGACTTTTATGAATTTGTCATGCCTCCAATAGACATGGTAGAGGATGCGAATGATTTAGTTGTCACAATTGATTTGCCTGGATTTGCGAAAAGGGATATTAAATTGAGAGTAATAGGAAACGTCTTATCAATTAGTGCAAAAAGAGAAGAAGTAGAGGATACTGGCACAGTATATTATAAGCACAGACCTATCCAAATAGACAAGAAAATTCCATTGCCAATTCCAGTCGATGACGAGAATGAACAAATAGTCGGAACAGCAATCTATCAGGACGGCGTTGTTACTCTTCGAATCCCAATGCCAACCTCTAGCACTATTCCTATAACCTGATTAACATTACTCAAAACACGATTTGACAGACGAATATTTAGGTTGATTCCCAAGCGTCTTGAATGGCTAGGATAATCTCTAAAAACAATTAACATGTTTCTAACTAATAGCAGGATGCAGCTAAGATGTTTTGACTGCAATGGCCCAAAATATCAATAAAGAAATTTAATAATATAGTTGTTTTTGCATACTGCATTGCTATCTAAGATGATAGTGTACATCCAGGAGTTTGACAAGTACGATGAAAGAGGTAGGTTGCTGTGTAGAAATTTCAATTGTCCCAATTATCCAGTTCTACCATATAGAAAATACTGTTCTAAGGAATGCAATAAGAAATTCAGGCGATGGTATTATCGTAATTTTTACTGGGAACGTGTAAGATCAGACATATTTAAGCGTGATAGATATACGTGTCAGCTCTGCAAGAGGCAGTTTCTTTATCGTTATAGGAGAAAATTTGTAAGATCATCAAATCTAGAGTGTGACCATATTATACCTAGGTCGATGTACCAGGAGTTAGGATACAAGTATGACACACTCGAAAATAAGGTCAGGGCAACCTTGGAATTCTTTCATAATCATAGTAACCTTAGAACAGTGTGCACTGATTGTCATAAGAAAATAACATCTACATATCTTAGTAACAAGTCTAAGAAAGAAGAAAGAATAATTCTGAAAAATTAATAAGCATACTGTAATAGGCTAATAACAGAATTAGAACAAGAGCAAATTACAAAGGTCTTCTCTGTCAGCATGCCAGGTTGCATAGTTATATTTCGTATGTGGCCGAGTATTGTTGAGTCTGGGCTAAGGGCGAAGAAGATGAAAGGGTTCTCCTTATACAGCTGATAGTTCAGAGTTAGGATACGAATCATCCTTTGTAGATACCAGGGACTTATAGAAGAATTTATAATCTCATTTGCAGACATCACTTCTCTGATTACATGTCAATCGTAGAAGTGCTGGCCTTTGAAAGGGTTAAAGAGAGAAATACAACCAAGCTTTTGAAAAGGCAAATCGAGAGATTAGGGTTGTTATCCGAGTGTCCATCGTTCGAAATAACAGCTGTTAGAATTAGTTTGATGTGGGTGGCCGGAGGAAGTAATTATACATGAGCTATAATGAATTCGATCTGTTCGTCAAATGTTCGAGGTGTGCACACCAAAAAGCCGACCACGACAGGACTGCAAATAAGGACAAGATGAAGTGCCTTATTGGTAATTGCCTGTGTAAAAGCTTTGCCCCCGACAGAAAATACTATCGATCCTCTAGAAAGTAAACTGGTCCTGTATTTACTGACTATCTTGGTCCTGCCCGCAATGAATCAAAAGAGAATGCATATCTCATGGGTTATTTTTATTACCCGCTTATAGTATTAATTTATTAGTATCAAAGCAGAATAAAGCATGAGCTCTTATGATTTTTGAGGGTAAGCAATTAGATGACCAGCAACGACAACGCATAGAGGAGAGCCTTGCTAACTATAACATACCATTCCAAATATTGGAAAAGATTGCTGATAAATGTGGATGTAAAATAGATGCTCGCTCATTTTTGACCCGTGGGTCTGGAGAGAAAGCAAACCGGTTCTCCTGTCTAAACAATGAAACAATACTTCTCCTTCGGAGAATATTTCTTGATTGTGAAAGTAGGTTTTCTGATTACAGACTCGCAATATACATGTCTTGGAATTATTATCCAAAATATTACAAATTTCTAATGGGCGAAGATCTCCAAGGAATATCTGGTAACAGCTATTTTTTTGATGTTTGTATATATGCAAAGAGCACACAAGATCTTGTTGCCGTTGGGATCCAGAACCGGGAAAATGGTAAGAAAACTAATAGTAAGTCGCTAAAGGCCTTTGTTAAGTCCATTAATGATGTTTGTGGCATAAAGAAACGGATTCAGAGTATTTATTACGCTTCATCGTCTGGATATGAGGAAAATAATGGCCTAAAGGAGCTGATCACAAAGTATTCTAAAATAGATAATATGATGGTAAGGTTTATCGAGTTCAGAGACAAGGTATTTTGTGAAATAAATTCGCAAAGAAAGATATAGGAACGAGAAGTATTACGACTCCGTCCCCCAATTTACAGAAAAGAGCAAGATGTGCCAAGTTTTATACAGACTTACGACTGAGATTCTAAGAAAAAGTACGAAATATTAAGAACACGGCGAACAATAAGTCATCTATAGGCTTATTCAGTCAAGGGTATTGGGTACTCACGATCTTTTTTTTCTTTACCTGGGCGTATGGTTTACTGGTTGATTATATATGAGCAGTCATCACTTAGAGTATAGATTATAGAGCACTTGCAGGACTGTTTTCATTATTATAGACCTAATCTTTCGATGTAGTTGGATTGCAGTACTGGAAGAACGGTAAAAGTCTTTAAAGGATATTGAAGCTAAATTAGCATGCGGCCATAACATTCTCACGGGGAAATGGCATTATTGAGCTCTAGTTCGTAATGGTCTCATATCTCGAAGACAAATGACCTTTATTGGAGAGATATTGCTACACGAAATCGCAAGAAGGTCAGTATTATCAACGCTGGCAAATAATGGTTCCCACAAAATAGCTTTAGAAGGGAGTTATTACAGTTGGGGACATAGAAGATTGTTGAGTGTGAAACTTTTCTTCAGTGGGAGGGATTTCGATGCCCTTGTTGTGGACATATTCTTAGGACAAAAGCCTCATAATACGATATCTAAAGGAAAATTTCGCCTTAAGGCCAGTCTATCTGAGCCTGTTCTTAATTAGAATACGTAATGCAAAGTCATAATACCAATATTCTTACAAATTGGACAGAACGTGCTTTCAAAGACATCTGCCCTTCAGATAAGGCATTTCTTGCTGTATTTAGGGCTCATATAGGACCATTCTAACCTCAGACCGTTTTGGTGTATTAAAAGACAGGTGACACGTCTATCCTCGAGAATGTGTCTTCAGCACATGATTATATAAATTAACCGAGGCAAAGGAATTACCTTGCCCTTGCTTCGAGCATAATTTCAGGAAGTTACCTGTCAAATTTGGTTCCCCACACATTTCTATATTTTAAATACCATACAACAATTATTGAAGCGCCGATAATAAGTCCTAGTAGCGAATAAACATATGAGTTTGTTATAAAGAAACAATTGCCTCTAAGCACTGCAATTTGAATGTTGTCACTACTTGAATTTTCGCTTCTGCTAAGCTCAGACAGACACTTTATGCCCTCATTATTTAAATAGACTGCCAAAACTGCACCCACAATTAAGAGGAACAATCCTACCTTTAGGTACCTGTTTTTTATAATCGCGAGATATACCCTTTTCATGTCTGTATCTTCTAGCGAACCTCTCAGCTAATGAGATCGTGGATTATTTAAGAAATATGGGCACTCATCAAAATATCCTCATAGGTCCAATTCTATACGTGGAACAGCACAGCCTCTTGTGGGTGACATTAACGGCAGACGAAAAATATTCCGATAACGTGTCAAGCAATAGTGGATAAGTGTTAAAATTTCTTTACTAGACATGTATAGTCTAGGAGAGTTGGGGGAACCATTTTGGATGGTTTACAGATATGTCCACAAAAAGACGGATTGCGATTGGGTTACTACGATAACTATATTACCAAGAAATATAGATACGCTCATTACAATTGCTAGAGGACATTCGGTCTATATTAGTAGTTGATGATGAATTTGACATAGTAAACCCTATCAAGCTCTCGTTAAAAAGGAGGGGTTTTGATGTATATGGGTTCACCGATCCTCTCCTGGCTCTTGAGCATTTCAAGAATAATTCAGAAAATATCGATTTAATTTTATGTGATATTAGAATGCCGCAAATGAATGGATATGAACTTGTCAAGAAAATTAAGGCATTACAGCCAAAAGTAAGGGTTATACTAATGTCGGCATTTGAAATAAATGATCTAGAGTTTTCAAAAGTACTACCATATGTCAAGATAGATGGGTTTATCTCGAAGCCAATTTCGTTAAAAAAACTTACAACAAGAATAAAACAGTACCTGAACGATGGCTAGGTACATTACAGTTGTGTATTTTGCAGGAATAAAAATCGGATCACTTTACGAATGTTTTGGATACGTACTATATGACCGACTCATGGTTAGATTGGTAAACATACATAATGTCGCAATCATCATCCCAACTCCCAATAGATGAATGTGAAGAGTATTTATGGGATATATTGGATTGCTCAAAAGATTGCGGGTTTGAGTATATATCCGGGGATGGTAGGGAATTTTTAATATTAACTACAAATGATTTTTATGCTGATACGAAGGGATTGTACAAGATTAGAAGACTACTGGAATGAGGCTGATACAGATGAGCACACAGAACGGCAGTAGTCAGCTCTGGTTTTTCAGGCTACAGGGTACCAGGTGAGTAAGGA
>JALZGI010000521.1 GCA_030861105.1 Thermoproteota archaeon | reverse complement strand
GGCTCGGGCTTAATTCCTTTTTTATTCTCAACTTGATCCTCTATCAAATTACTCCGTTCCTTTAGACGCACGCACGACCAACCTCTAAGATTTTTGATAGATTTTACTATTAGATATTGTCATTGGTAGCTAGTAAGGCCGGGAAAATACTACTAGGCTTGCTTGCTTGCTTGCTTGCTTGCTTGCTAACATCGTCTCGTAGCTAAGAATGATATAATCTGAGCGATAACCATCGAATATTTGTTAGCAATAATAAGAATCACGAATTTGGTAATAATTCATAAAGCCGTACTTTGATCTTCGGATTGGCTAGAATCTCTAATCAGACACGAGGAATTTTTAGACATGTATCTAACTTATCTAATATAAGATCATATCCAACCAGTCAACCAACTTAAGACTCGTATAGGAAGTGCGCAGTTTAAAGAGAGATACGCATGCTCCCTCCCTCTGTGGATCTCCATCCTTATTATGTGTGTATTAGCGCGACATATTATGAAATTATGGTATAAAAAAAATGCAGCTGAACTACAGATAAAGCAAAGCAAATCGCTGCTACATCCTTTTGTAGTAAAGACATATCGAGGACTAACTATTAACCCCTATCAGGGATGTCAGCACAGATGTGGTTATTGCTATGCAACATACGAATGGTCACCAGATTTTTATGATGTAATATACTCCAAAAGTAATGCTCCTGAAATACTTGAGAATCAAATAAAGTCGCTTAAAAGCGGACCCATAGAACCGGTAATGATATCGTCAGCAACAGATCCTTATCAACCTGCCGAGCTTAGGTTCGAACTGACGCGAAAATGCGTCGAAGTATTACAGAAGTACAATATTCCCTACTATGTCTTTACTAAATCGATTTTGATCTCCAGGGATTTGGAGCTTCATCAACGATACAAAGATAATTGCTTTGTAGTATGGTCTATTACAACTGCCAACGAAACAATAAGGCGCATAATTGAGCCTGGAACCCCTCCTACATTTACAATGTTCTCAGTAATACAAAAATTCAGTAACGCTGGGATAAGATGTGGAGTAAACATAGATCCAATTATTCCACTTCTCACGGACTCTCATGATAATATAAACTCAATAGTTGACAGTTGTCAGAGAAATGGGGTTGGTCATGTTTTTGGTGCCATTCTAAGACTGAGGGCGGACATATGGAAGAGGATTAAAAGTATCCTAACACTTCTTGATGTTCCCAACGGGATCAATGAATATGAAAGATTATTCCATTTCAAAGAACCTCTAGAATCAAGGCTTAATTTGGAAGTTGACGACTCTTATTCAAAAGAGTTGCTAGAAAGTCTAAGCCATAAAGTTAGCATAAGAGGTATGTCTTTTGATTTACCCAACTTGGTTGCCACAAATTGGGTTGGAAATGGTACAAAATCATTCAACAATGAAGGTCAACTTAGATTAACGGATTACATGTAGGAGGTGATGCGTAGAGCATGAGTTGCTTTGCTAGCTTTTTTGTCTTTCATCTGCTAGTCTAAGAAAACTGTTTGAAAATTTTCGTTCATTGAGTCTAGAGTATCCATATCTTGAATATCGAGGTTAAAATCATATACTTCACTATTTTCTTGTATTCGAGCTGGATGTGCTGACTTGGGAATCACAACTAACCCATGCTGCAGAGCCCAGCGTATTAGGACTTGAGCAGGAGTCTTACCATTTTTCTTCCCTATCCTTACTAGATTTGAATGGTTTAGTCTCTTGCCTCTGGTAAGTGGACTATAGGACTCGAGCTGGATCTTGTTCTTGTTGCAAAACTGATGCAACTCTTTCTGATGGAAAAAAGGGTGAAATTCTACCTGGTTGACTGCAGGCACGATATCTGAGGTTTCTAGAATCTCTTTCAAATCGTCTATTGAGTAGTTGCTAACACCTATTGCACGGACTTTAGCTTCTTTCAATAGCTTTGTCATTGCCCTCCATGTATTTCCTCCTGCACCCTGGACTGGCCAATGGATAAGATATAGGTCCACATACGACAAGCCCAAGCGTCTCAGGCTTCCCTGGCAAGCCCGTATGGTTGAGTCATATCCTTGGTTGCTGTTCCATACCTTGGTAGTAATAAAGATGTCTTCTCTTTTAATACTGCTTGCATGTAGGGCGCTACCTACATCTGCCTCGTTCCCATATAACTCAGCTGTGTCAATGTGTCTATATCCTATTTCTAATGCATATCCTACTGCACGCTTAGTCGTCTCTCCCGGAGGCGTCTGGTAAACCCCTAAGCCAAGGCGTGGAATTTCAATACCATTATTGAGCCTGACTTTGGAATCTATTGTGAGGAGCATAGAAATAAAATATCCTTAAATATCCTCAAATAACTCTATCGCATCCACAAACGGTCTATGCCTTATCCTAACAGGAAGAGATGTTTTCATGAATGCTTCCCGACACTTCAAAAACAAGCTTTGACTTTCTTAATAGATGAATTAATAAGAGAACTAGGTCTAGCTATTGTGTTATTATAAGAACTTGAACCTCAAACATTGGTGTGATCTAGACGAGCTAATCTACGTATCAGAAACTGATGAACAATACAAACAGTATGCAGGTCTAAGTTACAATGAAAAACTAATTGAACATCTAGCTGAGATCAAGATAAACAGTTCACAATTATTTATCGACTTTTTTTCCGAACCCAGAGAGCTTCTGCTTGGCTCAATAGAAGATATCGCTTATTCTAAAACAAAAAAACTTGAGCTAGAGTTGCACAATGCCAGAAATACAAGGATCGTATCTTCGAAGCATACAATTAATGATACTCCAGTCAATTGGAGTAACTGGCGACAATTCAACAGTGTGGAAAAGGATCATAAAAAGAGAAAAGATGTCTTCGACGAATTCATTTCGAAAACCAATTTTCTAAAATCAATAATAGAACAGAGATTCTCATTGATAAAGAGCGTGTACAAAGATCTGGGTCAAAGCCACGGACTAGATCCAATCTCCTCTTACTTAGAACATGAAAATGTATCATATGACCAACTGACTGAATTCATAAAATCTATGGGCCAGAGAGCAAAAAGACCCTTCAGGGAAGCACTTGGGGAAATTTGCAATACTGTACTGGGTCGCCAGGCTGAGTATTATGATGATTTTTACTTTTTCCGGAATAAAGTTTACTCAGATATAGATAACAACTTCTCTGGGATTGATCCGATCAATGAAGTAAAAAGAACACTCTCAAATATGGAATTCGACCCAGGTAAAATCATTTTTGACATAGAGGATAGGAAAAACAAGTACCCATCACCAATATGCTTCTTTGTGCGCATTCCAGATGATATACGGGTCCTGTACAAAAGAGAAAGCCCCATTTTCGACTTTCAGGCTTGCTTTCACGAAACTGGACATGCCATACATGCTAATTCTGTTGATGCAAATCAAGAATATTGGAACAAATACAGGATATCGATGGGGATAGCAGAAATTTTCTCTACTTTCTTAGAACGGTTGACTAAGAACAGAAGGTATGTAGAATCTTCATTAGATCAACCAAAGATTGACAGGGTTATAATTGACAAACTTATAGCAAGAACTCACTTCATGGAGTTGTTTTTTGTGACATTTTATGCTGCTAATTCTTTAATGAAACTTGAGTTTTGGAGGGAAGATCTATCGATAGACAAAGCCTCCAATATTTATTCGAGACTAATCAAAGAATATACCGGATTTGAGATACCAGGAGAGTACTGGCTATTGCATCATATTCTTCCAGAGTCGATAATGTATGTACCTAGTTATTTATTGGCAGCGGTAAGAGCATCTGAACTAGAAGGATATCTTAGAAATCGATTTGGAGATATGTGGTGGAGAGAAAAAGAATCCGGTAGGAGGTTAAGAGAGATAATGAAGCCGGGGGCAGCAATAGATTTAGCAAGTTTTTCTAGATTAGACAGCGGGATATTTTTGAAGGAAATAACAGATTCAATATCCCGACTTTAATCAAGGACGAATAATAATAATAATACATCGATTTACTTTTTTTCAATGTTAGTTTTATCCTATTTTCAGGTAAAATTGGTAGCGTCCAAGAGTTGAGTTGAGTTGAGTTGAGTTGAGTTGAGTTGAGTTAATCTCTAAACAGTGCTATACATGTCAATGAACCTGAATTACCTTGTCTGATTTAAATTTATTATACAATAGCTTATTGTTCTTGAAATATATTGATGTTTATCATGAGAAGTAGACAGTCCATAGAGTGGAAACTTCCCTATTGTTGGATACGTTTTAATCATTTATGAGACGTAATATGAATATGGGTTTTGTTTGGAAAAAAGATAGAATTGCTAGTTTATCAGGGATGTTGGCAACTCTTTTGATATCATTTACAACTGCGTATTCTGCAACTCAGATTTATGCTGAAACTGGGAAAGGAGAAGACGTATTCAAAGTGATCATGACAATTTTTGGAGTAGATAAATCCAAAGGTGACGTGGTTGCAATCGTTACTACAAACGGTGGTGAGGCATCAAGGGTGAAATTTTTGGATTCAGAAGCACCATATGTGGTTCCAATAAATTCTAGTGGTGGTGGCACTGGCACTACTACTGGTATCGGTAGCGGTCAGCTTGTGGAGTATGTGGCGACGTTTCCAAATGTTACCGTAAATGCAGGAGACGAGTATAAAGCATGTGTATTAGCAACTAAAGATTTACAATTGATATGCGACACAGGAAACAATTCACCGGCTAGTAGACCGGAATTTGTAGATATATCATTAAATGCGACCGTTGGTGATGGTAGTATTGAACAAGCTGGATTGGAAGAAGG
>JALZGI010000497.1 GCA_030861105.1 Thermoproteota archaeon | reverse complement strand
AATAGATACCGGATGCTTTGTGAGGAGGAGAATATTGAATTAAGAAAGAACGTTAAAATAGATAATATTGGTCGAGCATTACAGGATCAATATGAAAGTGCAAGGACTAAATAATCTGTGATAACTGATAGCTTTAGCGAAAGTATGATGCCAGAGATTGAAAACGAGGATAAAGTTGTCTACTTCGGGGTAATTAATATAAATGAAAATCAGAAAACCATCGGAGCAGTAGATATATGGCGTAATGTTATAACGAAGGAGATATTCTGTGAAGAAAAAAGGTTGGGAGTTTTAGATATAGTTGATTTTATTGGTATGCCAAGGATAGAACCAAGCAAGAAATGGGCTGTCGCTGTTAACCGCAAGATTATAGGAAGAGACCGATGGAAATTGGTCAAACTGATTAAGGAGGGGAAATTTCAATTCTTTGACTCAGAGGATAAGAGCGTTACAGTTGGGGTGAGGGACTATAAAATTATCGACCCAGAATGGTGGTCGTTTTTGGTGGAAAAAAATGTAAACCGAAACTTAGAAATTACAGAGGAATCAAGTGTGAAATGACCTCGACGTTTAGCAATGAGCCGGAGGACATTTCAGTTGACGTCTATGTCAATAACGCGACTGGTACAGAAATTGCGAGCAAGTTGTCCGGCTATTTTGTCATTGGGGGCAACAGAAAGTTTCGATTCAGGGCAATTGCCTTTGGTAGGATTGGCGGGCACAACATAAGCCTATCAATATCTAAAAAGACATTAGCGGAGATAAAGAAAATGGGAATCGATCCGGAGGTAGTTGAGCTTAAAGTCCAAAGAAAATTAGTAGAAGGGGATATCACCATAGCAGTTTCTAAATGAAAGAACAACCGCTAACTAAATGAGAGCACCCTCTAGCGCCTTTGAGCAGTTGCAGATATCTCTTTTCTTAGGGATATTGCTGGCTAAGCTAGACACTATTTTTTTGGTTCTTTCTATGTTTGCATTTAGAATTTCCAGGACGGCCTTGCTGCTTACAGGCGAATCTGACCATACATCGTAGTCTGTAATCATTGCGATTGATACATAACATAACTCTGCCTCCCGTGCCAGTATACACTCGGGTATCAGTGTCATTCCAATTATGTCTGCGCCAAGAATATCTTTATAAAATACTGACTCTGCCCTGGTAGAAAATCGAGGTCCTTCTATACAAAGATAGGTTCCCTTAGAATGAAAATCATAGTTCAGGTTTTTGATACATCCTATCGCAATATCTCTTAGTTCGGGACAAAACGGATCAGCCATGGAGACATGGCAAATTTGTCCGTTATCATAATATGTATAGTCCCTTTGCCTAGTGAAATCGATAAACTGATCGGATACTACTATGTCACCTGGTTTTAGTACCTTCTTCAGGCTCCCAACAACTGATGGAGACAGTATTCTCGTTACGCCAAGTTCCTTCAATGCCCATATATTTGCGCGGCTGTTTATCTTATGAGGTGGGATTGTATGCTTTCTACCGTGCCGTGGTATGAACGCAACAGGGGTCCCCAAGCAGTCACCTAGGGTTATTAGATCGGATGTATCTCCGTATGGAGTCTCTACCTTAACTTGGCTGGTATACTTAAAAAAGTTAGGATCATACAACCCGGTGCCACCAATAATCCCAATTTCTGCATGATGTTTACTTGACATTATTGATACACCACTAGAGAGCAAACATCGTATCCTAATTCCCTTATTTTCGTTGCTCCCCCTATCTTAGATAGCTCAACTACAAATGCAAATCCGACAACATTTCCTCCCAGCTGAGATACCAGCCGCTCTGCTGCGATGGCAGTTCCCCCAGTTGCAACAAGATCATCCACTATAAGCACATTTTGACCGTTCACAATAGAATCCTTCTGAATTTCCATTACCGAATTTCCATATTCGATATCATAGGATTGCTTAAGTGTTTGTCCGGGAAGTTTGCCGGCTTTCCGAACCAAAACTAATCCTTTGCCCATAGCCAATGCTAACGCGGTTGCTACAACAAACCCTCTCGATTCTATACCAATTATATAGTCTATATTGTATGCACGAAATTTGTTATAAAATTCACTGGATATGAAGCTTAAAGCATCATGTCTCTTAAAGACAGGATTTACATCTCTAAACAAAATTCCCTTCTTCGGAAAGTCAGGAAAGGTCTTAATTATTTTGGTTAGATCTAAACTATTCGCGCTCATAAATATTCAAGGAATAATTGGTCATAAAAAAGATTGTGAATAAAGCATTGTCAAGTATATTAGATGAATGAAAATGAATCTAACCTTCGCAAAGAGATTCGAGGACATTCAGTTCTAAGAAGTGAAGGAGAGAGTGTGTGAAATAGTGCTATAGAAGTATAATAATTTTTCCAAGATGTATTGAGATGAGGTATATCGTAATATGATGTTAAGTACTACTGGTTGAAAAGTTCCCAGCATTCAATGGGAGAGTTGCGTTAGGTCATCATAGTATCTGCAAAATTTACGCATCTGTGTTAAATATTCTTTCAACGGTGTCTGCAATCTGGGTCGGCAGATTAGTATATAAGTCCATACATGAGATTATCAAGAGCGGATGTAGGACCAAAGCGAGAAGGGAGCAGTTTTTTGATCTCCGCCAGCTTCGATAAGCGACAGAGTTCATTATGTTAATCATTTAGCCATATTTTGTCAGATATGTTATCCGGTCTTTCAAAGGAAGTATCATTATTCAGAAATTGTTGTGTATTTAGTTGGTTTATCATATGACTCTTAACTCCCGCGGGCTTATCAATTGGAGTTGCTTTGAGCCAGGGCCCAGGATTTTCCATCTTTTGTTTCCTTAGAAAGAAACGCCCTCCAGAGTGTCTATTAAACATTAAACAATTCACTAGGGGATAAGAATGACCTGAAGCTTTCCCGATTATGTATTCATTTCAACAATTATACCTTGATTGGAATGAAGATTTAAGTTATATCTGAGTGCACTGCTCCTTCGTGCAAAGTTCGTGCACAGATTGCACAAACGTAACTTGGTAATTTCATTCTTTACTTTAGATATCAGTATACAATAATATATTTTTAAACGTTACCACCTAGAGTGACGTCTGGATGGTTGTACACAAACTGTCTGTAATTCCGGCGCTACACAGGGCAGCATTCGGCAATAACATATCCCGATAACATCCCTCGTACGGACTAATTATTTTATTCCTGAAACTTACTATCGATTGGCAACAAAATTTTAAAATGTCTGGTAATAGCCAAACCATTTTCGAGCACTACGAACATCGAGTGCTGAAACAGCTATGAAATAATTTAATGCATTCAAGCTAGCCTTTGTTCCTTTAGGTCGCATTCACCAAAAGAACCGAGTCTGAACCTATCCCTTCATTTCTTTGCAATTTGTTTTTATCCTAAGGGATTGATTTTTTTCATATCTAATAAGATATAAATAATATCCGCGTCATATTTACTTATTATGCCTATTAGGAATGGGGCTGAATATATTGAGAGCCTCAGAGGAAGGGATATGAAGGTCTATTTATTTGGTGAGCTTATAGAGGAACCTGTTGACCATCCCATGGTTAGGCCATCTATTAATGCGGTAGCAGAAACCTATGATATTGCAAATAGTGAGCCCGAAATTGCTTCCTCACATTCCTCACTCACCGGGATAAGAGTTAACAGATTTCTTCATATCGCTGAAAGCGCCGCAGACTTGGTTAATCAAAATAAAATGCAAAGAAAACTGGGTCAGATCACTGGTACGTGTTTTCAACGGTGCGTGGGAATGGATGCGCTCAATTCCCTTTATTCGACAACTTTCGAAATTGATAGAAAGTATCGTACTGACTATCATAAGCGTCTCGCAGAATTCATTAAAGAGGTTCAGACAGAAAATCTTGTCATCGGGGGCGCAATGACTGATGTCAAAGGGGATAGGAGTCTGTCTCCCTCTCAACAAGCCGATCCCGATCTTTTTGTCCATATAATAAAGAGAGATGAGAATGGAGTGTTTATTAGTGGCGCCAAGGCGCACCAGACCGGATGTATTAATTCTCACTGGATCATAGTGATGCCGACTATGCGCCTGAGAGAGGAAGATAAGGAATATGCTATAGTTGGAGCTGTGCCTGCGGATACGAAAGGTATCACTTACATTTATGGTCGACAGTCCTGTGATACTAGAAGTATGGAAGCAGGAGACTTGGACGCAGGTAACGCAAAGTTCTCCGGACAAGAGGCAATGATTATTTTTGATAACGTCTTCATTCCCAACGAACATATCTTCATGGATGGCGAAGTTGAATTTGCGTCCATGCTTGTAGAACGCTTTACATGCTATCACAGGAGAAGTTATGTTTGTAAGACGGGTCTGGGAGACGTACTCGTGGGCGCCGCCGCAGCCATTGCAGATTATAATGGCGTTGATAATGCATCCCATATAAAGGATAAGCTTGTTGAAATGACACACCTTAACGAAACTATATTTGCAGCGGGTATTGCTTCATCTTATCAAGCCCACAAGACTGCAGCTGGAAATTATCAAAACGATGATATGTTAGCGAACGTATGTAAGCACAATGTTACAAGGTTTCCATACGAAATAGGCAGGCTTGCTCAGGACATTGCTGGCGGACTGATGGTTACTATGCCATCGGAAAAAGACTTCAGAAATCCAGAAACAGGCCCTCTGTTGGATAAATATCTAAAGGGAAGAAAAGGAGTTTCAACAGAGAATAGAGTAAGAATACTCAGACTCATCGAAAATATGACACTTGGCAGAAACGCTGTAGGATATCTCACCGAATCTATGCACGGAGCGGGGTCTCCTCAAGCCCAGAGAATCCAGATCGCTCGCCAAATGCAGTTAGAGTATAAGAAAAGGCTGGCCAAGAATCTAGCAAGTATAGAAGAAGGTGAAGCAAGCGAGCTAAGTAAAGAACAATCAGAGTATTTTGACAAGATCTTTGGCAAGACCTAGATTCAGGAAGTCCAGTGCAAAACGAATAATTATGAGTTAACTGTTTTAATAAATATTAGAGGTCGACTCTTTGGCTGGAAACTGGACTAATAATGAAGACTTGGCTGGCAGGGGTCTTCGACTTATTACCGACAAAGGAAAAAGCGGTATAGTCCAATCGCAGCTCTGGAAGGAGTTGGAACTTAACAGCAGGGACGGCTCTCGGCTTGCTATTTCCCTTGAAAAACGCTCTCTAATTAAGAGAGTGAGATTTTTTGAAAATGGAAGATGGACATATAGGCTTCTTCCTACTAAACTTCCTATCAGTTTGGAATGTATCGAATCTGCTCCTTGTCTAAGCTGCCCGGTTGAGCACATGTGTTCAATTGACAGCTCATATAATCCTCAAAATTGTAATCTAGTCGAAAACTGGATTACAATGTCATTTGAGGCAAGGACACAGATAACTGAGAAGCTTGAAAAAGGGCAGCCTTATCGCAAACAAATACAGAAACAGTCCAATAAATCCTCCAAGCGCAGAGTTCTAGTAAGGGTTCCAAAGGATAATTTGAAACCCAAGAAGATTCAAACGTCCCATCAAAGAAGATGATATATATCCCATGCGCTTGTCGAGGAAGATTTGCTTTACTATGTTAAAACAGTTATTTCCTTGGTAGGGCGTGCATGCTGATGAATTTCCCATCTATTGAGGTTGACTTGCCTTTGATTCGTGATTGTACTATGAGTGAATCTTACTCACCCTGGGCTAAGTTTAAATCTGGATTAAATGTCCCGGGTTGTTTCCTCTAATGAAATTAACTGATGCAAGGAGGGACTATTACCGAAAGCTATCAAAGGCGGAAGGTTATAGAAGCAGGTCCGCTTATAAGCTGGCTCAACTTAATAAATCATACCATATCTTAAGACCAGGAATGTACGTAGTAGACCTAGGTTCTGCACCAGGGGGCTGGCTACAAGTTGCCAAGAAAGAGGTGAATCAAGGAAAAGTTGTCGGCATAGATATTCTAAATGTTCTGCCATTAGATGGTGTTACAATTCTCCAAGGTGACATCGAGGAAACTCATACTGTTAACGAGCTTATACAAGCTCTAAATGGCAAGGCAAACGCGTTACTATCTGATATTTCTCCCAATGTAAGCGGAATTTGGAATATTGATCATGCTAAACAGATTTCATTAAGTAAACGCAGTTTGGATATTGCCACAAAGGTGTTGGTCGCAGGTGGAGATGCTATAATGAAGGTGTTTGAAGGGGAGCTTTTAGAAGAATTCAGAGAAGAGACGAAAAAATATTTTCGCAGGGTATTTCTGACTAAGCCGGTGGCCAGTAGACAGAAGAGCAGTGAGCTTTATATGGTGTGCCTAGGATTCAGTCTGACAGGTAGTAAACTGTATCAGCACAGAAATCAAAATTAAGGCTGGTTGAGCTGGGAGTTTTGTCTATGTTTTGAAGAAGATCGCTTTCCTATTGGAGTCTATTCGTCATAAACTAACCGCAGCTCTTCCAGACTTAATTTAGCCCCACTCTGCATTTTCTTCCTCGCTGACTCCTTTGCCTTGAATATATTTATCTTAAGGTCTGGTTGGAGTTGCCCCTGTCTCTGGCTCCTACTTTTGTCTGCCAACAGGTCCAGTTGCGCATTCAACTTCTCCATTTGCAAAGATATCTCGGTGTATTCGGTCAGGCAACGTGACCGTTCTGTAGTAATTTTGTGCTTACTGTCAAATGAATTCTGAATTTTCTGTTTGCACCTCTGGATTTCATGTTGTAGTGACCGATAGTTACCTTCAAGTGTAAAGAGAGACTTCTTGATACCTTCGGACTGTATCTCAAGCTGGTGAAGCTGCTCTCTAATTGTTCTTAAGGCCTTTATTGCTTCGAGCTTCATCGAAGCATCCCTAATGGCTGAGAGAATTTGATCCTTTTCTCTCGTACTACGATATTTTCCGTCACGAACTAGCGATTCGTTAGTTTTAGCACTGTGTACGAGCGAATCTTCTCCTTCTGCTGGTAGCCTATTCTGCATAATACCTATGAAATTCTTCGATTGATTGACCTTTTCACTGAGTCCAAGTAATTCATCGTTTGCAGCCTTAATGTCTGACTGAACATGCCTCGACTTTGCTATTAGGTCGTTGAGAAATGTCTTTTCTTCATGTATCTCATGGGCGATCCTTGGAAGCTTGTTTGTATCAATATCTATAATATTCTGTGTAATTTTTCTAAGTGATGATGAGAGTCTGCGTTTAGAATAGACCAAATCACTCCATCCTAAAGACACTATATTGGGAACCGAATTGTCCTCCAATCTTGGCAATATGACCTTCCTAGCTGCCTACTTTAGGTTCTCATAGAATAAAAATATATGGCTCCTTTGAAGGGTTGTAAAAAATATTCACTTAATGGTGATCACTATATCGCGACTATAAGCCACCACCAGATTCAAAATGGAGGCATTGAATTATAGTGGTCGTGCATCAGTTTAAATGGTTGTTGAGATCATGCAAATTCTTTGATTGTTTGGACTACCATTGCTATCACAGGACCAGCTTAATTTGTGTTACTTCTATTCAGGTATGGCACGTCAAGAGATGGTCATTAGGACAGAATCTATCAAGTTCCTAATCATAAAGATCATTGGAGATATCTTTTTTCCATATCGAGCAATACCTGTTTTTGACCACAACGTCGTATGTACTCCGAAAGCTTTTTCTTGGCTCTTCCGTCACGGATAGAATCACGAGCAAGATCGACTCCCTCCTTGAAGTCTACTGCCACCTTTGCGACAACCAATGCAGCGGATGCATTCATAACTGCTATATCTTGTTTTTGCTTATCAGCTACCCCATAGATTACACACAATGTATCCCTTATGGACTCCTCCCTGGTGTGTACAGTCAAACTTTCTAACTTAGCCAGATCTATTCCCATGTCACGAGGATTTAGACTAATGTGTTTTGCTCTTTTCTGACTTATCCAAGTAATATCGTTTTCGCAAGTATTAGAAAGCTCATCTAGCCCGTCCCTTGAATTGACTAACATTATATTTTCTATATCTGATTGTTGCATTGCAAGGGCCAACGATTCAATTATCTTAGGCTCAGGTGCACCTATTACTTGTCCACCTAAGTTGGTGCATGGATTACTCAATGGACCAATAATATTAAAGACGGTTCTAATTCCAATTGCTTTCCTTGCCGTGGCAACATTTCGAATAGCGGGATGAAACCTTGGAGCATAGAGAAATCCGAATCCGATTTGTTCTATTGCTCTAACAATCTTAGATATTGGACATTCTAGATCAAGTCCGACTTGTTCCATAAAATCGGCACTCCCACATATACCCGAGGCAGACCTGTTGCCGTGCTTGGCTACTTTTGCTCCAGCCGAGCTCGCGATTATTGCAGAAGCCGTACTAACATTAAAAGTGTTTACCCTCCCGCCTCCAGTCCCGCAGGTGTCGACTACTCCGTTGGTCCTGGGGGAAATCCTGATTGCATGCTCTTTTATTGTACGCATCATTACGCTAAGTTCACGTGCTGTTTCTCCCTTCATACTAAGGGCTACTAGAAAAGACTCAGTGGAGGCCTGAGATGCTTTGCCCTCAAGCATACAATTTAAAGCAAAAATTATCTCATCATCAGAAATCTCTTCTCTAGAGACCAGCTTCTGGGTTATCCGATGAAGGTTTACATCTAAGCTCATTTTCTTAGCATATTTATGAAATTTTGAAGAATTTGGGGACCATAAGGTGTTAGAACTGACTCAGGATGAAACTGAATGCCTTCTATTTCGTAATGCTTATGTCTAACACCCATTACCTCACCGTCATCGAGCGCCTGAGCAGTTACTTCTAGACAAGGGGGTATATTCTTTGGATCTGCCACAAGAGAGTTGTATCGAGTGGCTTCAAATGGGTTAACTATGTCATCGAATAGTTTGCTGGACGTATATTTAATAGGGCTGGTTTTTCCGTGTCTAACCTCTTTTGCACTTATTATGTTACCCCCGAATGCATTGACTATCCCTTCGTGTCCCAAACAGATGCCCAAAATAGGTATTGCTGGTCCTAATCTTACTATTATATCTGTGCAGTTTCCGAAATATTTTCTATCAGCAGGATGCCCTGGCCCTGGAGATATAATAATACCATCGGGATCCAGCTCCTGTACAGAGGAAGGGCTTATTTTGTCGTTCCGTTCAACTATGGCTGGAGTCTCTAATTTCCCCAATATCTGGGCTATATTGTATACAAAGGAATCATAATTGTCTATAATAAGAACCTTCAACGCCTGCTGTCACTATGTTCTTGAGAAGGTAATTGGCATAAAAACCTTCTATGATATCGACCAAGTGCACCGTGTGGGGATTAGGAAGATTTCATCGTAAATCCAAAAGCTTTTTTGGCTAATGCAGTTGAGGAAAGTAACAGGCATAATTTCCTGCGATGAAAATTATTCTAGTTTAAGACATTCCCGTTTTCGGCAATAGCGCAGTCAATTGACAGGCATTTTTACCGTAGTACTCGCAAGCTATATTAAATGTTGGTCATATTTTCAGCTTAAT
>JALZGI010000489.1 GCA_030861105.1 Thermoproteota archaeon | reverse complement strand
CAATAACATTGGTTTTCGCAAAAAGTATCGAGATATTTTGCTTTTTAATAGGAATCTTCTTCTTTCTGGAACAGTTGGATTTTTAGTTAGTATTATTGCCACACAAATCATTGTTGAACTGGATATCAACGGTGCTTTTGATATCTCTGTAATAACAATACTAATAGGTTATTGTGTTTCTAAACCATTCTTTATCTTCTTATTCCATAGAGACAGCAAAAAGAAGTATGGACATCCTATGCCCTATACAATGGGTTCAAGGATTTTAAATCGAACTATAAAGCATTTAATTATTGCATATCTAGTATTTGACATCGTTTATATCGTATCAAGATTTTTGATAATGTACGCTTTGTTATTGGACGCGAGAACAGGGGCCTTGGAAGCGTCAATAATTTCTTCTATATGCGCTTCATCATTATCATATTTGTTGACTAATATAACCATAAAGCTAGGAAAAATGTTCAAGTTAGGGATACAATAACTTATGAGAAATACAATCGGTATTACTAGTTGTAGTATTAGCCTGTAGATGCTTGAAACCCCGATTCGCAGAAGTGTTTTCTTGATGAATATACATCCATCACACATCAAAGATAAAGCATGTTTATTGGGTTTTAGATGTTGATTGTGGTGCTCCACGGTATTTAATGCCATTCATTGGTAAGGTATAAATACCGTTATTTCAAGTGCATTAACATGTCCAAAAGAGAACAAGAAGCTAATACGTCTCCTTCACAGACACAAAAAGATCAGCAGGAAGCGATTAACAAAACATTTGATCAGACCAGAAATAATGTAAGAAAAACAGTAAACGAAGCAAAAAAAGACATTTCAGTGTATGCTGAACAATTTACGAATTTACAAGAAAGAGCAATCGATACTGCAAGGGATATTACTGAAAGTTACATTGAATCACAAAGAGAAATTTTTAACTCGTTCAATCAAGAAGTATTAACCCCATATATAGAAAATGTTGTAAATAGAACGACCTCATTTCCTGGAGCATTTTCACCATCAAGAGCTGAAGTATATGGCAATACATTCACCAACTTAGTTGATAATTTCGTAACAGCAACGCGTCTAGTGAACAAAACAGTATTTGCAAATGCAGGACTTATCAATGCATCACTTCAGCAGGCAGGCAACAACGCCAGAGAATATTCCAGAATTGGAGTAAACGCTGCCAAGAATGTTCACGAAGCGGCTAACGAAATAGCCAAAATAGGGTTAACCGCAGTACAGTCAACAACAGTACGAAGCTAATAATCAGAAGCAATCTAAGAACCTCTTTATTTTTATTCGATTATTGTACCATTAATAATACCTTAGTACCAGATTGCAGCTATCATATCTCTAAAATTATTTTGGTATTAGCTTAGCTTTACTTTACTTACGCCGTAGTGGAAATCTTCTGTCTTAGCCCTAACCAATAAATAGCTTATAAAATCCCAATATTTGATGTAAAAATGTCATCAGAGGGCAGTGCCATATCTCACTTAAAGAAGCTGCTTGAATCCAATTGTAAAATAGAAAAAATACAGCCGCCTGTAATGGCTTCAGATGCCGAAGTAAATATTGTAATTGTAACACTTCTTTGCCCCGATGGCAAAAAAGAAACAATAAAAGCCTTTAGAGAAGAAGCTGGTGCTTTGAGAGAATTTATAAGAACCTATCAATAGGTTCTGATTTAGCTGTAATTAGTAACGAGCAATGAGTATGCTTTTGTCTGTGGGCAGAAGCATAAGCAACACTATGACAATAACCACTCATTTATTTTACTTCTTTCAAAATCTATTTTTTTATTATATGATTCTTCAGATGGTGGTTCAAGAAGAGTAATAGGACCCTGTTCATTGTAAAAATCTGCAGCAACATAACCTGCCTTTTTATTTCCAACTTCCATAAAACAGAAACCCTTTCCATCGAATCGTGGCAATGACCGTCTATTCTTATCATATTCAATATCGTCGATGATTTGTTGACTAACTACCTTTGCTTGGGCTTCTGCAAATACCCCAGCTTTTGGTATAGTCATATTCTCATTCACCTTAATTTCCGTTATATCACCTATTGCAAAAACATTTTCATAATCTGTTTTGAGACTAAACTTGTCTACATTTATCCAATTTTGTCCTTTCTTTATTAGCCCAGAATTCCTTACTACTTCAGGGACCCTGTGGGGAGGAATCCCTATCAATAAATCATAATTTACCCTATTTCCATTTTCAAACTCTATCTCTTTTGTGTCTGAAACTGTCTTTATTTTATGTAATGGATGGAAACTAATATGACTATCATTAAGCAGATTAACAACGTCTTGACTAACTTTTGCTCCAGCTACAGGTAGAGAAATTGGAGTTGGCGTATAAATATCGATATCAATTGAATCCCTTGTACCATTCTTAACCAAAATATCATTGATAAGTAGAGATGCCTCATATGGTGCTGGTGGACACTTGTATGGAATAGAAGTTATACATATTGCTATTTTTCCCTTCTTTAATGAAAGCACCTTTTCTCTTATTTTTGGAACTTGCTCTTCATCATATAGATTAAAGCCTCCATTTTCTAGAAACCCATTAACTTGTTCAAGTGCAAATTCCGATCCTAATGCTATTACCAAATAGTCATATTCTAATCTGAGAGTCGAAGTTCCTTTGATCGTGACAGTCTTTGAGACAGGATCAATTGCTGTTATTTCACCATTTAGATAACTTATTCCTTTATTTTCTAGCCTGCTTAATGCTATTTTAGAATCATCCAGTGTTCTTGTTCCACTTAAGATCCATAAATTTACAAGTCCCATCATGAAATAGTTTTTTCGATCAGTAATGCTAATTTGGTGCTCTACTGGCACCGATGAGGAAGAAAGACCTTTCCGCAATAAATTAGCAGCAGTTAATCCTCCAAATCCCGCTCCTAAAATTAAGATACACTTACCCTCTGAAGACAATTTTCAAAATAAATAGTCAACTCTAATGTAAAAAGATTTATCATTAATACAAGATCCTAACTTAACAAGGGATCATTGCCGGCACTAATAAAACCTGAAATTTGAATAACTTAATTAGTTTTAGATGAGGACGATGATAAGATGCCCCCTAGAAATTGATAAAATTCTAAATCATAAAATAAAAGATTCGAAATAATGGTACTATTATTGTTTGCTATGATCATTGGTTGCTAGTTAATTGCCCTCTGATTTCTCCATTTGGATTTTGCTCAGTATGGATATTAACGTATGTTGTCCCATTGCTCATTGCAGTTACTAAATCAGTTAATTGTTTGCCAGCCAGTGGACCTTCAAGTTTATCAGCTGTTATAGAACCAGTCTCTGATACTTCGTTGGTGGGGGACTCATTTTGGAATAGTGTTACTACTATTGGGCCATTTTCTCCTTGCTGACCACTGTGGATGTGTCCTGCGGTTACACCTTGTATATTTGAAGCATTAACATTATACTCTGCACTCTCGCCTGTTACTGTAACTTCAGCCATACCAGTTGCCTGTGAGTTAGTAGGAGGTACTTCTTCTTGCCCTGAAAGAGTCGCAACAAATTTCTGTTCTTGTGCTACTGCTGAGCTTGCTAAACTGGATGCTATTCCTAGGATAGCCAATGCCGCTGTGATTGTAAATATGGTTCTTTTTATTTGAATAGACATTGTGTTACATTGCTGCATCATAGTATTTAACGAAATTCCTAATATAACCTTGAAAATGTTAATAACAAATAAACAGGAATGATAACTTTATTTCTTATCTGATGATAAAGGATATAAGAATATACTTTTACTATGGTCGAATTTGAACTTTTCACGTTGGAATGTTTGTAGGTATTCAATGTTCACCACGAGAGAGAAGAAAAAGCTTTGCTATTGCAATGGCAATGACTGGAAGTATAAATCGTCTCTCCCCCTCTTTTCAGTGCTTTATTCATTATATATTTCAGGATACTTCCTATTTGTCCCCCCAATGGTTTGTCGTAATGTATGTGAGAAAATATACTCCAAAATTATAGTAGGCCAGTCGCATTATCTAGTCGGCAAGAAATATTGTAGAAGATGTGAGCGTTATTTGATTATCGATAAGGTATTTTGTCCTTGCTGTGGGATGCAGTTAAGAACGACTCCTAATGAAGGATCATATAAACAGAAGTTGAGAAAAGAAAAAAAAGAAAACTTTACTATAACTCTATACTGAAAAATGATATGGCTAAAGCTACCTGCTTAATTGATATAAGAGGAACTGCCAATAATACATAGGAAAGAGTAGCTAGCAAGGGGTGGCGGCAATGGCTGCGAATGAGTTATACAAGGGAGAAAGTTCCTTTGGGTTAGCGAATAGTATTCTAATTCAGGTTTTTATTGCAAGACATAAAGCAAACCAACTAGACGAAAGAGAAGTAAGTTTAGAGAAGGGTGGTAGTTAATGCAGTATTCAGAGACAGAATCAATAGGGAGTAAAACACCTCATGAGTACATAAGAGAAATTCTACCTTTTCGATATCAAGAATGTATATCATGTGGCAATAGAACTGATCTTACCTGTATGAGATGTGGTTATTGTTATAGCTGTCATTGGAAGAAAGAAAAAGAAGAAAGAAGACTACTTGATGATAAGATTAGCAAAATTTTCTCTCCGTCATCATTGATATCAAATAGGAAAAATCAATTGATAGAAAAGGAAGCGAAAGAAGAAGAACAACAACAATCACTGCCAGAACAAAAACCTCAGCAACATCAACATCAGCATCAACAGCTAATAGTAGTCGATGTATATGGCAAAACGTCTGAGCCGATATGTACTTTCCATGGTTGTGATCACAAGTTTTCAGCTCATGGTTTGAGCAACTGTAAATGTAAACATCCAACCAACAAGACAATAGGAGTGTTCACTAAGTATCCATGAAAGAAATCACGATAAAACTGACAGAGAAGGAGTATGATCGATATGTAAAGAAAGGCCAGTCAGAATATCGCAAACGTATGAAAAAAGCAATAGACGACGAAGAATATGTAAAATGGATGTTTAAACTAGGTGAATATTATAGAGGTCAGAGAGACTAATACATTATATCAAATCACGCTTGATCTAGAGGCCTAGTGCCAAATAGCAATCTTGCTTTCGCTAACTATATTACCTACCTCATAAAGAGTATTGTAGGACTTCCTTTTGCTTGTGAATAATGGCCTTACCCTTTGGAAATATTTCTCTTTTCAATATATCATATTCAATAGACATTCGACCAGGTCCTGTAATCAAGAGACTGACTAGTATGGCTATCAACAATGATTCTAATTCATATCCACCTACAAATCCATCGGGAAGCTTTACAAGAACTATAGCACCAATCATGTCTATTATTATAAGTATGCCGATATTCTAGTAACTACACCTAGAATCAGAAATATTCCACCAATTACTTCTAACAACCCAATAGGAAGAGCTAGTTCGGGAGGAATTCTTCTATAGTTCAGTGATATACTGATGAGTACTGCGAAGTAAATTAGCCCGAATATGACCAGGTTATGTAAGGAACATCCATAGTTATATACGCCTCTGCATATGACCCTGTAAATATCCCTGTTCCTTCGGCTTCAACCTCACCGGAGGTCAAAATCCATATAACATACCAATGACTGTTGTCAACAGGTAAGTTTGCAGATATTGGATAAGCGGAGTTACTACTATATTGATCACCTATTCCAAACCAGTAAGAATAGTCGAAGAATATATTCCCAACTAAATTTACTGCTTCCCCCACATACTCATTATTTGATACATTGAATAAATCTACAATTAATTCTATCTTGCCCCACGTTGTAGCATATGCTTTATTACACCATGTACCCCAATGTGCTTTGATATCAACAGCAGTTGAAACATTTAGAATTCCATTCTGACTAGGAGGAGCGAAATATACTCCTATCCCTGCCGTAGTATAACCAGCTGAGGGATTGTTCTGGTCACAATAAACAGACCACCAACCAGAGAATCCTGCTTTGTTTGCATGTGTTCGTATATCTGGACGCCCATATGTGGCCTCCCACATCCAATCGTAGTCATAGGGTTTTGTAATTGTCTGGCCTGCTGAGAATATGAAGGGTTTATACAGCAAGGCAGTGGTGTTAATAGGAGGATTACCCGGTTTCTCTCTTCGTTCTTCTCCTAGGTCGCCCCGGATCTGCTCCAAATTTATTCCTAATTTTCTCAGTTTCTCTGCTAGTTCTTGTACTACCAGGCGATTCTTTTCAGATCTTCTAACGAATTGCCTATGTGACCTATCAAAGTCTAACCTTAATCTTTCTTCTCTAGATTTCATTCCTCTCAACACAATTTCTTTGGATGCAATATCAGAGGGATGTTTGGCAGACACACAGAATCATTGTTGCTTGTCATAGATAAGGATGTCTTTCTTTGGATATCTGTTTGAATACAGACCACGTTATTTTATCATTGATGAACTTGAAAAAATGAACAAAAAAGACCAGGCAAGTCTTTTGAATTTGATGGAATCAGGTATTCTATCAGAATTAAAACATAATCAGCAAAGAACAACTCAATTAAAGACATGGGTTTTTGCTTCTTGTAATAGTACAGACAAACTATTGCCACTAGAGACATTCATTTCAAACCATATACAGAAGAGGAATTTGTCGAAATCGCAGTAAACGTTTTGGATAAAGAAGAAGGGTGTTGATAGAGATGTTGCTCTTATAATAGCTGATGATGTCTATAACAGATTGAAAAGTTCAAACGTCAGAGAATGTGTAAGAATAGCTAGGTTAGCAGGAAAATAATTCTGCACAGGTTAATAAAATAATAGATACCTTTGCAAAATACGGAATGACAGATATGACGATAAGCATAGGTAGAAATTACTCTACATAAACTGATTTTCTGAAGCGTTCGTTACTTCTCATAGTTTCAAAATCCTTGTCTTGTCCTTTTTAATTTGAAATGAATGGTCAACTTCGCCGCAGATCTAAAATCTAGACCGAATTATGAGAATATACCCTACCAATATAGCAACTTTTGTATTCATCTATAAATTTCGATGGATAAAAAGGGATTGGCCGTAAATCTAAATCCCAAATGAGGATGCGTGATCACAGCCTTTCTTCAGTCATTCTGCATCAGTCGCTTGTTCACAAACTTCTCTTGAATTGTCTGCATCCATACATCCTTCTATGAATCCATTATAGTATGCATCGCCTGCACCTATTTCTTGACATGTATCATACAGTCCCTGACTGAATGAACCATCCTGCCCAGCTTCATATCCGTCAGCTTTACAGGCAATCTCACTACTACCATGTGATGCAAAAGCTACTGTCGCTGGAGTAAATATTGCGAACATAGCTGCAATTGCTATCTTTTTTGATAGTCTCCTGTCGGAGGGCTTCGTATTTTCCTTCTTCTTCACTCCTTTGTAACTATTCTTTCTTCTAGGCAATTTTGACCATCGTACTACTATGAAATATTTAAGGTTAAACAAAGATAATCCCGAAATTTCTACTATAATAAAGATTCGACATCAAATAATAGGTATTTCTGAGGCTAACCTTACATTATTCAATTTGTTCTTAATAGCGTTGCCGCTTCATTTAGGCAGTGAGAAAGGGGACAAAGATAGATCTGTCACAACTGGAAGTCATTTTGAAGAAATAAACAAAATAAGAGAAATGCTAAACCCTGATGAAAAAGTTCTATTGGTTGCAAGACAATCTAGAATAAAGCCTGGAGGTTCTCTTCATACACCAAATATTATCTATGCTACTGACAGAAGTATTATCATAAGGAATCCTTACATGCTTGGATTAAAAGAAAATGTGGTAGATATTCCATATGATATAGTTACAAGTGTCAAGCTTGAAAAAGGACTTCTGTCTTCCACAATTCGGTTTAAGGCCCCTGGACTTGTAAGCTCAACCAGATTAGGAATGATGGATAGTATGATTGAAGGTGAAGATGATCAAGGCGGAATAATTGAAGCTATTCCAAAAGATAAAGCACAGGACTTATTGGAAATAATTCGCTCAAGAATGCAACAGCAAAGCAATAGGAAATTTGCTCCTTCTAAGAATCAAAAGCCCAGTGAATTGCTAGAATCCAAAGAGTATCCTCTACCTACAAATCAACCGATATCAATCGCTGATGAAATAAGGAAACTTGCAAGTCTGAAAGATGAGGGATTGATAACGGAGGATGAATTCAAACAAATGAAGCAAGACCTATTTAGGAAGAATAATTCATAGACCTGTTCAAGGAAAATTACTAAAATCGATAGTTAGTTTCTCCGGTCCTTGATTTTCCGAATTTGTCAGTTTATAACAGGCTAAAGTGATTCCCTTATTTGTATCTTCTATAGAAACATGAAACTAGCAGTTCCAGGAATGGGTTACTTTGCAATTTGTCTTGATATTGAGAATAATGCTTTTGGAATATGGGAGACAAATGAGAATGCAAAGTGAATTGTCTGCGGTTTCATAGACCAGATCAGATCAGACCAGAAATAGGACTTCATAATCATAAATCTAATAAACTATCTG
>JALZGI010000462.1 GCA_030861105.1 Thermoproteota archaeon | reverse complement strand
ATGTAATGCCGATCGTGAGTGTATCTCTGAATGACGACATATTGAATGAAATGAATAAACTTCAGAAGACACTTGGCTTCAGTGGACGATCAGAAATAGTAAGAGCGGGAATACGGAGCATACTCTCAGAAGAAAGGCAGCGTAACGACTTAACCGGGCTGCTTCATTCACTACTATTGGTGATTCACGATGAAAAATCTGACCATGAGATAAGCGAAATGAGGCATTCTTATGATAGACTGATAAATACTCATCTGCATTGCAAGATCGATAGAAATAGATGCCTCGAGATCTTCCTGCTCCGGGGAGAGGCCGAAGACATAAAGCTCATGACTAAAGGGTTTCAATCTAATAAAAAAATGGATAGTATTAAACTTGTTCCCATGTAATAAGTATTTGAGCGCGGTTTGCATGATGTTGTTGTTCTAGATTTTAACATTCTCTTATTGTTAGGGCTGATGACGTGATATTACAACATCACGTTTTTTTCGGGGATTTGATGATATTTTATTCGGTTAGATCCATATTGTGAAATTCTTCGACTCAATCCAGCAATGGACCTTTTTAACGCTAAATATCATAAAACTTGTATTGAGGAACGAAAGAATATGGAAGTTGGGTGCGAATATGATGGCTAGAGCGGGTTACTTCCAGTTATGATCTCATTGGAAATCTTCGAATTTGGATTTATACAACGAGCACTCATAGCCGGAGTTGCTATATCTTCAATTTGCTCCGTCATTGGTTTATTCCTCGTACTTAGAAGGCAATCTTTATTTGGTGACTCTCTCGCACACATGGCCTTCGGTGGACTCGCCATAGGTCTATTCATAAATACACATCCCCTTTGGACCGCATTTGTTGCTTCAATCCTGGCTTCTCTGGGCATTACAAGGCTAAAGTATTCAGCTAACATACCTGCCGATTCAGCTGTTGCAATTATGCTTTCGTCTGGTCTAGCACTCGGGGTCCTTCTGTTGAGCCTATCGGGCGGATTTTCGGTTGATCTGTTTGGATTTCTTTTTGGTAATATTTTGCTGGTGGGCGTTGAGGACACATTGCTAGTCTTAGCAATAACTGCAATAGTGTTAACTTTAACTTCAATCCTATACAGGCAATTTCTGTATATTACTTTTGACGAGGAACAAGCAAAAGTGAGCGGGATCAAAGTGATGAGACTTAATTATCTTTTCATATTTCTCGCAAGCTTAACCGTTATCGCTTCAATGAGATTGGTTGGCATTCTGCTGATCTCATCGCTAATTGTAATGCCGAACATTACAGCTATGATGATTGGGAGAGGATTTAGAAGAACTGCTCTAGTTTCAGTAATTGTATCCATAGCTTCGGTCATAAGTGGCATTATTTTGTCGTATATCTTAAACTCCGCTCCCAGTGGAACTATAGTGCTAATTTCAATCCTTATTTTTCTTGTGACGTATATCGTGAAACATTCTAAAAAGCGGTTTAATAGAATCTAAATGTGGTCAAATGAACCCTATTAATTGCGTTCAGCTTTAGATGAATAATTACTCTGACTTTTTGACAATTATTGATCGCCGATTCTTTTCAATTTACTAACCAAATCGCAATAGACCGTGATTAAACGCACCCATTGAAGATAGATCGGGAACAATTACCCATGACAATCTTTAAACCAATATCAAGATTTTTATATGCTAAATGGTCAGTTGATGGTATCTTTTGTCATCTAGAAAAGTCACACAAATCAAGTTACCTGTTAGAACCAAAAATAATACAACTGACGAAATTCTCAGTACGATACTGGCCTACGGTGAACAAGGTATATCTCAAACTGAAATCTCAAAGATTTTTTCTCTGGATAGCAGAGATAGTTCCAGAATTGTAGGATCACTAGAAAAACAGTCATTGATAACCCGAGAAAAAATGCTATATAAAGGAAGATGGACCTTCAAATTGATCGTAAAAAAGTCATTATATACCGATCAATATAGTAAATCGATCGATATACAAAGTATCGAAAAGGCCCCTTGCTTTAGGTGTCTACATCAGCATTCGTGCTCTCCTGATGACGATACGAGTCAATACAACCCCTCAAAATGTATGTGGATTGAAGATTGGGTATTGGCATCCAACAACACTGTCTTAACATCACAGCCGGAGAAAGAGTCCAGATGAAAGCCGTAATTATGTCAAATCTTGCCGACGTGGTTCAGCAACAGACAAAGACTAAAGCTCATCATCAAATTGTTTGTCTTCTAAAGTGATAGCGGATTCAACCCTAGCTTCTCCCTGAACCCTCCAATTTATATCAGAAGGATCATTTGCAATTCTACTAAAAATGGCCTCTGTTGATTGCGAAGGTACTATCTGAAAGGATGACGTGAGGTTTATTGATTGCTGAGGCAAGATGGCTGGTCGTCCATTAGGTGGGATATCTTCAAATGATAGTATGGAGTCACCTAGTTGCACATTATCCGCAAATAGATTATATTCTATTTTGGATGTAGTCACAGTCTTGTCCGTCGGGTTTGTAACATGGAATACAATGTCAATTTGACCTGTTCTCTGTTCACTATTAGCAGGAACAAATTCTACATAGGATAGTTCAATAGTGACCTTGTCTAGTCCAACAGCGGTAAGAGAAGAGATGTACGGAAGAACAATTATGGCACCTGCAACCGCTGCCACAGCTAGCATTAGAAATATCCGACGTGTCGTCAAAAACATGCAATTTCCATCTTAGCTAGGTGAATAATTGAATTAAAACTTTACTGAAAGTCCAACTTTAGGGTATTTGAGCCGCCCAAATCAAATTCCCTAATTCTTTCCAATTAAGCTGTCTCATCATAAAGATGAATACAGCTCTTCTGTTATACTATATGAAATGAGTGAAGACACCAGAACATAGTGCAGTCAACATCTTGTTGTACAATGCTTTTATTTACGCCAACAATACTATCAAAGGAGTTGAACAAACATGGTTCTTTTGATTGAAGGGCTTGTAGTATGGTTACATCTAGTTGCTGCTTCAATCTGGGTTGGTGGTTCAATCTTCCTTGGTGTTATTCTTTCTCCTATGCTAAAAAGAATTACGAAGACAGTAGAAGAACGAATTGTAATTTTGATAAAAGTTGGCAGGCGATTTAGCTACATTGCTTTTCCTTCGCTTCTAGTTCTAGTCTTAACTGGTATTTATAATTCCAAAGCTTTTATTCTAGATCCGGATGCATTTTATCAAACAAGTTATGGGATTATCCTGATGATTAAAATTGCTGCGGTAGTTGCAACTTTCGCAGCATATATTCTACATATTAGGATAATTAGCACGGAAACGGAGAAGGATATTATATCAGGAAATGCAAGTACCGCCTTTATTCATTCCATTCGGTCGAAGATTATCTTTCTTGGAAGGGTTATAGTCTTTTTATCAATATTGATTTTGTTACTTGCTGCCTTTCTCGATGCCGGTGGTTTAGCTAACTAGAATACTTCTATTCCGCTTATGTGTTATCATAAATATGATTCAATGATTTGAATTGTTAGATATTACCTTGGTGTACGATTATATGTAATCCGTATGAGTACACAAGTGATGAGATAATTTTTTGCTTTGGACTATCCATAAAACAATAACGTGTATATATTTCTCCTATATGCAAATAAACACTGTGCAAGAAGAGAGCCTTTATTCTGTAGAGGGTGGGCAAGGATAGCTCAGAATATCGACGACAACACTAATGTGAATGTTTCAATCGAAGTGGGAGAAATAAGAGTTGAGTTCAGTGGGTCTCCAGACTCAGTTATGAGATCGGCTATCAGTTTTCTAGCGAAACAAATCCCGTCAATTGACCTTGCCAAAAAAATTTCACTGAATTATGCGGTATCAGAACTAATTGACATTTACGCAAGTTTGATAAAGATTACACCTGAAGGTCCGCGAGTCATTCCTGAGCACAGGAGTACAGAAGGAAAGAAACTGTCCGATAAAGAAATTATTATGCTTCAGTTAGTAGCATCAAGAATTGCCAAGGACCTTGGTAAAGTCCAAAGTGATGCCTTGCAGGTGTCGGAAATTTGCAATTCGACCTCGATTAACCCGAGATCAGTTAGTTCTAGACTATCTGAGTTGGTAAAAGCAGGTCATGTTTCAAAGGAAAGCCCAAAAGAGCTAGCTGACTCCGTAGCTTATAGGATCACTACACTTGGTATTTATTGGTTGAATACAGCAGTGGGGAAAAAACTTGTATGATATTTTATACAGCTCCCCTAAATGGTCCCTGTACTTCATCAGGAGGCTTATTTTGGATATAACGATAGTTTCTCATAGACCCAATCCTCGTAAGTATACCCTCTCTTACCATGTCTGTAAGGGAATGTGAGACTGCAGTTCTATCATAATTGTAGCCTCGTCTCGACAATTCCTCATGTATGCTTCCCAAGAGTCTCTCTGTCTCAAAATATTTTTCAAGGAGCAATTTTTCGAGCAAGCTTCTGCAAGTAGATCCACCTTTCGGTAGCTTTTTTCGTTGGATATCTGGTGTACTAAAGTTTGGTCCGAGTGATTTCATCCAAGTATTCATAGTAGACTTTATGGACTCAATTTCCGCTTTTATTTCGTTTATTCTAGGATCAGCCCCGGACTGATCATGCGATGTATTATCAATACTGGAAAGGACGTTGTCAATAACCTCCTTAATCTTGTTCTCTACGCAAGATACTTCGATTTCCCAGTCTTGATGTTTTAGCTTAATCTTGACTTCTATAGGCGGGTGTGACGATGACTCGTTCATAGAAGGCTAAACTGACAAATCCCGCCCTAACAAAAGTTTACTCTTCTTGCCCAAGATGTTCATGTTGCACAACATTAATAAAGATCCCTCGGCCTAGCTAGTGAACAACATGCACACTCAATTAAACCTTTTGCAAAACTCTTTGGGTTTTAAGCAACTAGAAGCTATTCTCCAACCTTCAATAAATCAATGCTTGACATCAAATTTAGACAATTTCTTAAAGGGAAAGCAGATTATTTTTTGCCAAGGTGAAACGAGGCTTGTTCCGATCAATGGATGGCATATTTGGAGCAAATACTCCTGTGATCCGGTTATAACTTTTCAACCGCTAAAGGAAAATACTACTGTCCTCGCAATTGATACAAGCAGTATACAGATTGCTGAAACTGAGGAAGGAGCATTATATGCCGTGAAATGCGGGATCGCAACAGCTTTTCAAGGTCAAACATATGCTCATTTTAAAATCGGTCCTATGCTGTTCTATTTGAGTGAGGATACACTCAAGCATTCTGAACTAGACCACCGAATAGCAAAGCTGATACTTTTTGATAGTGAAGCTGCAAAAAGACTAATTAGAATACGGATAGAGCGAGGTGTTCAGTTAGAACTCTCACACTGTCTTTCCGGATCAATCCTGCTCATCGATGGTTCATTGAGAGAGTCTGTTTTCGAACATAGAAATCAGACGCTAAGAAAGGTTGTAGAGAATTGTTCACTTAATAAAAACGTGGCTATCGGAATAAGCAAGAGTACAAAACTTAAAATTCTTGACAAAATTTCTCTGCCATTGACAAAGACCAATGGACCTGGGTTTATAGATGTTGATTTGATAATCAAGAGCCTAATCCGAAACACGATCGGAGAAAGTGTTTTAGTCAAGATTGGAAGTAGTGATAACAGCCCTGTATTTCGTGCAGATATCATTACATCCGACGGAGATAAAGTCAGATCATTTGGGAGATTGTTATGGAATGATTCAATTGCAAGGGGATATCCTGAAACATTACAGCTAGCACACCATATTTCGACTTTCACAAGTACTGAGATTTCTTGTATTAAGAGTCATGTTCTAAATAAATATAATGTTAAGGAGCTGATAACACAGGATATCCGTAAAAGGCTCTTAGGCTCAATTCCAACATGAGAATCCTTTACAAAAATAGTACTGACGAACTTGTTTTACTCGCAATCAAATCTGAAATTGCAGGCAAGGGCGACTACTTGCTTATTAACGACGAAAAGTCCAATAAGAGGATGTTAGTGCAATTATACGATGAAGAGTACCTCTCTTCCCAATCGTTGGTTGAGGATATAGTCAAGGATGAAATGGTGATTGCCTCGAGTAGGGAGAACCTACACGATCCGCTAGAAATAGGTAATTTGTCAAGAATGTTTAGAGATGCAAGATTATACAAAGCTAAAATTAGGGCAAGTATTGATTCCGAAGGCAAATTTTCAAATGAGGTAACATGGGTCCCGTCTAGGGTTCATTCTAGGCTAACCAGAATGAAGATTTCTGAAATAGACAATTTAGTAAAAAGAAAGGGACGCTATTCTATTCATTTGGGTTACAGCGGACGCGATAACGAAAGGTTTGATATTTATGCAGAAGATCTGGATGGCAGACTAAACATAATTACGGGGAGAAAGGAGTCCGGAAAATCCCATCTGTCAAAGGTTCTCATAAGAACTCTAGTAGAACACGGTGCATTTGTGATTGTATTTGACCTAAATAACGAATATAGTGGGCTTGCTTGGAGTGTAAAAAAAGTGCCATCTGCCATACATGATCACGTAGCTATATTAGAACCTGGAGTTGGCTTACAATTTTCAATACGATATTGTGGCAAGGCGGCCATTTCCAGCATGCTCAAAAATGCCTTGGACATGCCTTCTGTCTCGTTGCGAGAATTCTTTAGAATCTGGGATTGGTTAGAGAGCAAAAATACGTTAGATATCGAGGCTCTGGGGAATGCGATTAATTCGTGGAACACTAACGAGCTGGTGAAAGATGCACTTATCTCAAGATATCACGCGATATGCTCTTCTGGCCTGTTCACTACTCGCGATACCTATAAGGAAGAGCTGCGACTCGAAAATCTTCCGTTAAAAAAGGGGAAAGGACTGGCTGTGATACTAAGCATGGCTAGGGCCACGCCGGTTGTTAGAAGGATGATAGTTGAACTGATATTGACTAAAGTAGTTGAGCTTCTAGGAAAGGAGATTCTTCCGCCAGTATTTCTTTTTGCAGAGGAGGCACACTTGTATGTGAGAGATACATACTGGGAGGACATTATAACGAGAATGAGACATTTTGGCATTTATACTACGTTTATTACTAACCAGCCGGACGCCATCAACGACGGGGTTTACCGTCAGGTGGACAATATATTCCTATTCAATTTTACCAACAATACCGATTTAGATAAAATATCAAAAGTATCTTTGGCAGACAATGAAACGATAAGGTCTATAGTTAGAACATTACCTCAACGTCACTGCCTAGTCATAGGAAAGGTTGTGCGCGACTTACCTATGGTTGTAAATATATCACCAACGGATATTCTGACTATGGGTGAGTCCAGGACCTTCTTTAAGACCAGGTCAAGCGTACAGGAAATTCATCCCGCGGTTTAATTTCTTATGCTACTTAATGACGTTACCACCGCCACGTTCCTTTGTACCAATGTCAATCGCGTCGCTAACAGGTGAGATAAATATCTTGCCATCACCTGGTGATCCTGTACTTGCAACATCTAATATGGTATTGATAATATTGTCAACCTCCGAATCCTCGACAATTGTAATAAGTGTAGAACGGACTGAGAACTCAGATGTAAATCTAGATGTTCCTCTTCCAGACTCAACCATTGGTTTTTCTCCTTTCCCCCTCCCTTTCGCATCCAGAACAGTGCATCCACCAACTCCAGCGTTTTTCAAGGCTTCATTTATGGCTAGAAGCTTTTCACTCGCAATTACCGCTTCTATGCGTTTCATATTATGCTATAAAATAGTTATAACGATATAAGGTTTTCAAGCAATACCTTAAGCTGAATAAATATTTCTAAAAAGACTAGAATATGGAAACTATCATAAAAAAGTAAAATAATATAGTCGCCTGTAGAGTCAGGTTTGTATAGCAACCAACTAACCCAATTAGGATTCAAGGATAATTACAGTCTACACAAGCACTATAAATTTCACCGTCCAAGTGGTTAAAATGTCTTCTGCAGGCGAGACACGTATGATGTATTTCCTCTAATCCGTCATCGCATCTAACCTCAAAGGCTTGTAGGGTTTGGCTCTTACAACCGATGCACCTGCAGCCGCAATGCATGCAACAAGATATTGATGGAGACTAAATAAGAATTATGTGGACCAGAAAAAATTATCCATGCAAAAGCAGGCTAAGAATACACCATTATTTTCTAGTTGATTGCAGTAGCTACTAGGGGAGGAATTCGTTCGGGACTACGAGTCGTGGCAACACTTGTTAATCACAGATGCAAAATACTACACGTAAATCCATTTAGGTCATGTGCCCTGGATGGTAGGATTGAACACCTTAGTTAAATGCCTCAAATAAAATCGATGACCTTTGCATTGAACTTCTTCAATATAGATCTGTTATTGTTTAAGACATTTTTCATAAATTCATCTGCAAGTATTACTATTTCGTCGAATTTGTTGTTTGTCAAAAAAGTCCGAAGGGATACTACAAAACTAATATAATCATTTGCATGGTATGACGTCAACCTCGAAAACAAATTATGTGCTGCAGGAAATATATCAGAGATTTCTGAGGGAATGACTCCCAGGAATTGATTATAAGTACAGATCTGGGATCCTGGAAATTTTTTTGCGAGCTTTCTAAAATCTTGTGTAGCGTAGAACGGATGAGGCTTAGAGTCCGGATACAAGATTAGCCTTTTATGCCCTCTATGATTTTTCGCCAGTTTAAAAGCGGATACCATCTTCCTAAAGTGCAATGCTTCCGGTCTATATTGATCTAAAGGGTCGTAAAAGAAAATTGCCTTTCGTTTAAAGACTGGCGTCCCCGACCTTACGAGCTCAAAGTCCTTCAATATCTCTATGGATTCCATTAGCTTCGGATGTGCACGAGATTTTTGGATGACATACTCCCATAATCTTCCATCCATAATGGCCTGTTTTACGGTATTAACCTCTGTTTTCAGAATGTACAGGTTATGCTTTGCTATTTCTGTAGTTCTCATATCAATATCTAATTCGAGTAGCTCTTTTGCACTGCTATATTTAGCACATATAGCACAATGGCACGTCAGGTAAGATAGATCCTCGAGTCGTGCGGTCCCGTTTGAATGCATGTATCGATTATCCCTCGCGTACAACATATACGAAGCTGAATCAAACATGTCGCAGCCCAATGCGACTGCTAGGGGAATGGTTAGCGGATGTCCAGCACCAAATAAATGAATTGGTTTTGTAGGTACAACAGTTTTTGCAGAGGCTATCATCTGAGCAAGTAGTGAAAATTCATAAGTCTCCATGATCTCTACAGGGCTTCCTATCGCCATGAGTTGATATCCCATTTTGTCGAGCATTTTAGCAGAATACTTAACCAAGTCAAAATGTTCAGCACCCTGTATTGGCCCTGCCCAAATGGGCTCTGCCTCACCGCTGCTTCCTTTATTATCCCTTGATAATTTAGACTCGCTTTTATCAAATGCTAGGTTGAGCGTCTGTTTAGCATTTATAAGCGTCTCTTCGACGTATTTCTTGGCTATGCTATAATCTAGACCATAACCAGTTGGTTTATCAAGTGGAACACATATATCGCTTCTGATATCCTTTTCAAACTGTGCGATTGTTTCGGGTTCGACGCTAAGCGATCCGTATTCTAAAACCTGGTAGCCTCCTGAATCAGTCATTACAACCCCGTCAAACTTTACAATATCGTGGATTCCCTTATTGTGGGCTATCTCTCCATAGTGCTGTAGGACAATATAGGCATTAGTTATAATCGCGTCAAAGCCCAATCTTCGCAAGAACCCTGGGCTTATACTTTGACGTACAGGATGAACTACTGGAATAAAGGTTGGTGTTTCAATATCTC
>JALZGI010000045.1 GCA_030861105.1 Thermoproteota archaeon | reverse complement strand
GCGGGGAGGCTTATCTAACTTGATTATCACGGTTCCGCCATTACATTAGCAAAATATATATCTTTGTTTGTTCACGGATGTTTAGAAACTATACATGGTTCAGAGCAAGAAGTTGATAGTGACGACTCTTGCAGCAATAACAGTTCTTTCTGCAATAGCTGCCTACATGCCAATCATACCCGAAGCTGATGCCCATGGTGTCCAAGCACAACTTCAAAGCAGGTTCATAAGAATTGAAGACGAAAGTTGGTCAGCCCAAACTCTAAACACCGGGGATGAATTGACAGTCACAGGCACGCTACAGAGCTTAGTCAACAGGCCTCTCAGAGCATGGTTATCCGTATTTAGCGAATCAGTTAACGCTGGCAATAGATGGGAGTTTATCTCAAGAGATCCACCCGGCAATGTGTTCGAGATTCCACCTCAGGGAACTATACCATACGAACTGACAGTAAGGGCACTTGAACCAGGCATATACCACGTGCATACCCAACTTAACGTGGCCAATGTTGGTCCAGGCTTAGGGCCAGGCCAGACTGTCCAGGTGTCAGGCGAGCCTATCCTGAAACCAGTTCCATGGGGCAACGTGGCATATCAGGTAATCCTGATCGGTGCTGGACTAGGAATAACCTTTGCCACAAGGCCTTGGCAAGTCATTTAAATCAAATAGAAAGAACAGCAGGCTTGCGGCGCACAACATCTGGTAGAAATTCAAATCTTTTATTTTTTTATTTTTTTATTTTTGGCTACCCATTTTTAAGCCAAATTTTTGAAGCCGTATTGGGCACTTGATGTTTATAACCATTATAGATTGTAAATTTGACCCAAACTACAACTGCTCGCAATTGCGAGCAGAAAATCTATCCTGTTAAAGTAAAGGAGATAAAAAAAACAAAATAAAAGAAATATTTAAGGTAGTTCTAGCGAGGTTTCTACCAGTGGTGCTTCTCGTCTGGAATCAGACCAATCTGCTCCCGTTCGAAGTATCTTTCAAGCTCCTGTGTCCATTTTTCCTTCGCAGAACCCCCACCAAGGCCCTTTCTCCTCAGCCAATAGGCTATTACACTCAGCAGGAAGACTGCGAACAACATTGTCCCGAAAATATAGACCATGACGTCGTAGAAGAGGGGATCGTATGCTGGGCCAATTTGCGCTATCAGATTTTTGAACGGAGTTATTACCATTGTCATTGCTCCAAGAATAGCGTCCATTATTATATTAGGTCAGATAAAATCCATGATATATACATTTTGGTTGTATAAGAACCGAAGCTGGTCTTTGCTTTTACTATGCTTTCAATTATTATCGTGGATAATTATATCTCGCTTATAAAAATCGCTGCAAGTTCTTCCCGTTACTCCTATCTATGATTCAAGAGATACATGCAAAAACAAAAAAGAGTGTGAATGGATTTTCTAAGCGGTTGCCTTTTTTGCGGTTCTACTTCTATAGAAGAACATTCCTGCAACGGCTCCAAATATAGCTACCAGAATACCGATAAACAATACAGTCTCACTAATATTGGTCCCTAGCATGGGCGTACCCGATCCATAAGCACCAGATTGTTCTGCGTTGCTTATTTTTTCTCTTGCTAGTTCTAATTGCTCTTCAATGCTACCAGGAGTGGTGTCACCTGCACCGCCATACTGTGCTGAGACAAACTGCGGTACAGTCGGTATTATAAGTAGAGAACCCGCTACAATGAGTATTGCAGATGCAGCCATCATACTTGGCTTTTTCATACTACTAACTGTTTTCGAATGCGATTATTTAACTTTTATGTCATTAAATGCAAAGCTTTGGCTTGGCTTGAAGATATATATCTAGTCCCCAATAGAGATCACGAAATGGCAAGAATTCATGCGCATACGCGAGGAAAATCGCATTCATCTCGACCGGCGTCACCAATGGCCCCTTCTTGGATTAAGATGACACCTTCTGAGCTTTCATCATTAGTGGTCTCGCTATCTAAGGAGGGCTTGTCACCAAGTGAAGTTGGCCTCAATCTTAGAGATTTACACTCCGTTCCTCTCGTTAAACCTATTGTAGGAAAATCAATAACTCAAATACTCTCAGAAAATAATATTAAAAAAGAGATGCCCGAAGATCTAGAGCGTTTGGTACAAAAGGCAGTAGGACTCCAAAGGCACTTGAGGAACCACAATACTGACCACAGAAACGTCAGGTCACTGGAGCTTATAGAAGCAAAGATTCACAGGCTTTCAAGGTATTATAAGCGAACAGGCAAACTTGCAAGTAACTGGAAGTATTCTGCCATGATTGCTCAATTGGAATAAGAGATAACATGGGAAGGCAGGCTCTTCACCAGCCTCTTACGCTTCTCTGTGAAAAAATTAACTCTTTAACGGATTCAGGAAAGGATATTTCTATTGTTACACGCTTAGACACAGATGGTATAGCATCTGGCAGCATTTTAATGACCGCATTGTCACGACTGGGATCCCGATGCAGTCTAAGGACAATATCAACCCTTACTTCGGATATCGTTCAAGAATTAAAATCTGAAGCACACGACTTTTGTATTTTTCTCAGCCTCGGCAGCGCAAAAGTAGAGCCACTACAAAGGTATTTGGGCGAGGGCTGGACCATAATTGACCATGAAGAACTTGTAAACGAACATTTGGATCGAAATTGCGATAACCGAATCATAAACGCATGGAAATTTGGGTTTAATGGCACACAGGAAATTTGCACGGGTAGTATTTCCTATATCCTTGCGACCATGCTGGATAAGAGAAACACTGATCTCTCTGCAATGGCCGTAATCGCATCTCTAGGAGATAGACAAGATGTGGGGGAGAAGAAAACACTTGTGGGCACCAACAATGAAATTCTGAAGACTGCAGAGTCCCTAAATTTAATTAACTCAGAAGCTGATCTTTTGCTGTACAACAGCGAGACTATTCCCTTACATGAATCAATTGCACGTACCACTTTTCCGTATATTCATGGACTTACATGGAATGTGAACAATGCCTATTCCTTGATTAAAAATTCTGGTTTAAAAATGAAGGATAATGGTAAATGGAGAATTCTTTCTGATTTCAATGCGGAGGAAAAAAACCTGATTAGAGATTCAATAGCGAAATTCATCATCACGTCATCAACTAGCAGCTCGGTGGAGGTGGCTGATCATTTGCTGGGTTTCAGCTACAAGCTTACAAGGGAGGATAATTTTGGTCACTTGAGGGAGGCTCGTGATTTTGCCAACTTACTTGAGGCATGTGGAAGAATTGGGAAAGCAGGATTAGGAGTAGCGCTATGTATGGGTGATAGAAACTTGACATTGACCGAAGCAGAACAAACGGCTGAGAGCTATTTTGCTACTCTGAGCAAGTCCATATTTACGGTTTTTAGCGAAAAATGGAGGTTCTATGACGACGGGGTCGGCTCTGTATTCATAAATGGTGAGGGT
>JALZGI010000431.1 GCA_030861105.1 Thermoproteota archaeon | reverse complement strand
CTATGGTATATAACATCCTTTCTCCCATTGAACCTCCTTTCATGAAATGTTACAGGAAACTTTTGGATAATTGAAATTACTACTTCTGTGGTAATGAGTGTCTATATTATCTTACATGACAGCAGATAAACTACGATAGCAATTTTGATACTTTATCGTGATGTTATCAGTTTGAGCTAATCCTGGCCCAATAATTAGTTCCAAAACAGATCCTATTAAAATATGAGAGAACCAATAAAAACCAACTTTCTTCCAACCATTGGTATCTGTTTTTTCTCTTTACTTATAGTAATTACTAAATTGAGAATTTATGATCTTTCTTAGATTATCTTTATAGGACTGGACAGAGAATCTGGCTACGGAATTGCTAATCTTTATTCTTTCAGATTTTATATACCCATCATTTTTCCTTCCTATCCAGTCAGTTCCAGTTAATATTTTTCTTATTATTTCCGCAGCCTGTTTTAAAGTGCTATAATGATATTGCTTTGGAACAAACTCTGAACTCCCACCGACATCTGGTACTACAGGGATCAGGCCTGCTGACATGGCTTCTACTACAGATATTCCAAAAGGTTCGCCAATCATCGCATGAAGATAGATTTTTGATTTACTCATTAAATGTAGAAGCCTTTCAAAGTTAATACCTACTTCTAGTCTGACATAATCTTGTAAGAAATAATTTTGTATCATCTTTCTCAAAAAGTAAAGGTAATCAGGGGCACTCTTGGAGGTATTTCCTACAATTATCATCTTATCTGCAATGTTTCTGTCATTTAAGATCTTTGCTATTTCAATGGCATTTTTAACTTGTTTATCAGGATCAAATCTAGATATTACAAGTATTATGTCCTGGCTCCTTTTGGGTATGGTTAGAAGTGTACGAAATGTCTCTATATCTACTGGAGGGCTAACAACTATGGGTTCTGAAATATTGCTAAAAAGTTGTTTTATTGCTCTTTTGCTAAACTCAGAATTGGTAAGAAGGATATTACTTTTAGGCAGAGCCATTTTATATAACAAATACGCATTAGACATCAATCTCTCTAGAGTACTATCATCCTCTGAATCTTTTTCTGGCAAATATTTACGAATGTAGTCTTTGTATCTTCCATTTTTGACTAGATAAGGAAGCAATGGGTAATGACAATAGGTTATAAGTATTGGTTTTTTCTTGCCTTTGACAAGGGGATTTTCGCTATGCGATTTAAGAATATAAGGCAACATATCGCCATGTGTATTTACTATTAAATCATATTGTGAGTCGTCATCATCATTCTGTTTGTGATGACAGGTCTTGTTATGAGTATGTATGTTATATTCTAATGATGCATTACTGCTGATAATCCTTTTTTCCTTGTATAGGAGAAAAGAACGTAAATCTAATTGTTTTATGGTTCGTAGATGAAGATTCGAATATCCGAAATGTTTTTGCAGAGCTCTATATTGCACTCTTTCAGATGTTTCAAGATCGACCTCAAAACCCATTTCGTTTAAAAGATCGATAGTGACAAGAGCTAAACGTTCAGCTCCACCTCCAGCATTAAGATTGTTATGGATGACTTTAGCTATCATTTTTTGAGTTACCTTCCGAATAACGCACGAAAGATAAATTACATATGTAGACAAACAACACATTCGAATTACAATCTAGAAGATAATAACTACGGGCAGTATTGAGTAACATAATCAAATTAACAAAATTAGTAGGTTAATATATCATTATATTTTTTGCAAACGCATATTTTGTAGAGAAAGTATAAAAATAATACACTCTCATCCCAAAGTGTTGAAGAATGTTATCCACTGGCTGAGTTTAACCTCCATAGTTGTGATTGCAGCATTATTTGCTATAACTCTGGTAGACTTTCCATCTTTCCATGAATCAGCATATGCACAAGAACAAGGACAGAATGTAACCCTCACAGTTATCTTTAATGAATTTAACGAAAAAGGTATGGGTAAATCTCTGGTAGACAGTGCCATTAATAAATTACGAACCAATCATCCTGACCTTGACATTAATGTAAGATATCTTGAAACTGTGTACAGTAACGCTAGAGATCAAATACTAAATGCAATAATGAACGGCACCTCTGTCGATGTTATATCACTGGACCAAATATGGCTTGGTGAATTTGCACAGAAAAATTTACTTAATGACCTTACGAATTATACCAATAACTGGGGAAGGCAAGATGACTGGTACGAAGTCAGTTGGGATGGGGGTGTTTATAATGATACTGTATTTGGCATATGGGCATGGACTGATGTGAGGGGAATTTGGTATTGGAAAGACCTACTAAATGAAGCCAATGTAAATCCTGAGTTCTTAAAGACTTGGGATGGGTATATTCAATCAGCAAAGCAGTTAAACTCTGTTCTTAGAGCGAAAGGTATAGAAGGAGTTCATCTTACTGGTGCCAGCCATTCTCCAGATATATGGTATCCTTATTTATGGATGCTTGATGGAGAAATAGTTCAATTAAAACCAGGGCATCCTACAAAAGACACGTACTGGTTTCCTATTTACAATAGCACTGAAGGAGTACGTGCAATGCAGTTCATAAAAGACCAAGTTAATGCAGGAATAAAGTCTCAAAATGAGCATTCTTTTGGCAAAGAATTTGTCAACAGGACATTTGCTGTAATGATCGAGGGCTCCTGGATGCCATCCAATCTGCCGAAAGAGGAGATTGGTAATGTGCAATTTATTCCAATGTTTCCTGTTCCTGATAAAAATACAAAGAACTCCACATTAATTGGGGGATGGGAGTTTGCTATTCCCAAAACTTCTTCTCATAAAGACCTTGCATGGGAACTAATTGAACTTATGTTACAACCAGAAATATTATCTCCTTGGCTAGCTGAGCAAGGATATCTTCCTACACAAATAACAATAGGAGAAGGCGGAGGACCCTACGCTAATATTCTTAGAAATTCTATCCCATTTTATGATGCGATGGTTTCAATGATTTCGGATGGACGAAGTAGACCTAGCATTCCTGAATATCCAGCTATAGCAGAAGACATACGACAGGCTATAGATGAGGTTTTCTATGGTGTAAAAGAACCAAAACAGGCCCTTGATGATGCCGCTGCTAAATCTGCAAAGGCCTTGGGATGGTAGGGGTTGTTGTGATTGAGTGATAGTTAATATGTAGATAGGAGAGGATAATCCACAAGGAAAAAGTCGAAGCCAATGGAAAACAAATTGTCCTATCTATGGTTGAAGGAAAGTATATGCAGTTGATGAGATCTGTACGCATGAGGGTGGGCCCTAGATGAAGGTGAGCTTAATGGATATGACCTTAAATGTCCATGGCATTATGCAGTATTCGATGTTAGAAA
>JALZGI010000415.1 GCA_030861105.1 Thermoproteota archaeon | reverse complement strand
GTTGTGGAATGCCGCTATCCGAGCTGAACAAAAGATAAGAGAAATTGAAGAGGGAGTAATAAAGAATGAAACAAGAATAATCGAAAACAGTCCTGATGAAATAGTCAAACAAATTGCTCAGATGACTGTTAACTCAAATGAATTATCCACTTGTTTATCTTCTGGAGGAATACGGTATAGTTATGACTATTTTTTTGATATAAAAAAGAAATTATTAGATAAACAAAGGAAAGGGGAGCACAAGGGCATAAGATATGTGACTCATATAGATAGCGAAAATATGCAACTAGTCAAGCTATATCTTGAGTCAGGGATACAAGTAAGGCACATTAAAAATCTACCGCCAATGAGTTTTGGGGTTTCAGACAAACAAATAGCCGCAACAATTGAGAAAATGGAAGGTGGAAGAAGAGTCCAAAGCCTACTAATAAGTAATGAACCCCTATACATAAAGCATTTTGCCACTACCTTTGAAGAACTGTGGAAAAGCGGAATTAATGCTACAGTCAGGATAAAGGAAATTGAAGGAGGAATTGATGAACCCAATGTTGAAGTTATCCACAACCCTTCCTTAGCTTTAGACCGATACCTTGACACTGTATTATCAGCTAGACAGGAAATCCTTTTGATCTTTCCCACTACAAATGCCTTTATCCGCCACCAGAGAAATGGAATTATCCATCTCCTAAGAGAAATTGTACAGCAACAGAAGGTAAAGGTCAGAATATTGATGCCCTCAGACAATTTGACAGAACAGGCAATAGTAGATCTAAAAAGAAATACAGAAAGAGATATTGATATTCGCACTATTGGGCAATCAGAAAATGCAATGGCCACATTTTTGGTTGTAGATAAAAAGTATTCTCTTACAATGGAGATAAAAGATGATTTAAAGGAAGCGTTTGAAGAGTCAATAGGCTTATCAGTTTATTCTACAAGCAAAGCAGGTGTCTTGTCTTATGTCTCTATATTTGAGAATCTCTGGAATCAAACTGAACTATATGAGCAATTAAAGGTTCATGAAAAAATGCAAAGAGAGTTCATTAATGTGGCAGCTCATGAATTGCGTACTCCTATACAGCCAATACTTGGGCTAAGTGAAGTTCTTCAATCCAAAATAATAGATGATAAACAACGTTCTATGGCAGACATAATATCAAGGAATGCGAAAAGGCTGCAGCGACTTACAGAAGATATACTTGATGTAACAAAAATTGAAAGCCAATCACTGAAATTGAAGAAAGAGTCTTTTAACTTAAATGAAATAGTAATGAGCGCCATTGCAGAATATGGTATGCTTGCTAAGAAAAATAATGTAAAAATGACACTTGTCTCCAAAGGTGATTTTATTGTAGAAGGAGATAGAGAAAGATTAGCTCAAGTTCTCTCCAACTTTATAAGTAATGCAATCAAGTTCACAAAAGAAGGTAATATTGAGATTTTCCTAGAAGAATTACAGGATGGGAAGGTGGTTATGCTATCTGTAAAAGATACAGGTTCTGGTATTGACTCTGATATAATACCAAGATTATTTACCAAATTTGCTACTAAGTCTGATACAGGAACAGGACTTGGACTTTATATCTCAAAGAATATTGTTGAGTCCCATGGAGGAAAGATATGGGCAGAAAATAATTCAGATGGGACAGGAGCTACTTTTAGTTTTAGCTTGCCAATCAGTCAATAGGCCGCAGGTTTTGGGTATTGTCAAGTTCTCTGGCTGTTTCTGAAAGTGCTACTAATAAGGCCATTTCCATTAGATTTGCCACAGTTATTCTTGTATTATATTTATAGTCCGCATGTTAGGACATATTTTGATAAGTATAATAAGGTACACTAGGGTCGCTGGAAGAAAAAATAATGTAATAACTACTTAGCATTGCTGCTCCACTCATTCTGCTGCAAAAACATATGAAGAACTCGAACCGGGCCATACTGCATAGTTATCTATTATTTGAATAACTCCGTCTGGATATGTAACCGTGAACCTATATACACCCGATGGAAGACCATCAAAAGAATA
>JALZGI010000400.1 GCA_030861105.1 Thermoproteota archaeon | reverse complement strand
AATAGGAACAATAAGTTGATGTTTCCCATTTAGAGTCACTACTTTGGTGGAACAACAAACAATATATGATTTGCATTTTGGCTATTATTTGATACTATGAGGAATACAGGGACAGGACTAGGGCTTTTTATTTTAAAAGTATCGTACAAGCTCATGGAGTAGCGGCAATGGACCAAGCCATCTTTAGAACTTGATATATTCCTGTACTCTAATGCGTTTGTAGGTCTTTGAACGTTAATCTTATCTAGATAATAGTGTATTATCTGCATAAGCTAGTTGTTATGTTAGTTGATATCATAGTAACAAGGATACAATAATGGTTGAAAGGCGATTGTATTGAATATACCTCATATCCCAAGTGAATTCAATATCTTGGTTTTAGTGTTATCTTGATTATTGTTTTTTGTTTGTTCTGCGTTTAATAATGGTTTCGCTGAAGTAGAACTTTATAACGAAGCTACTGAAGCAATGGCGCCTGCTATCAAAGAGGGCGACATATTAGTCATCAATACTGGAAGTTCTAGCTTTCATAGCATCGTGGTAGATGATGTAATAGTTTTTGGCAGAGATAAAATAAAATGTGGGGAGAGTGACAGATATTCAAACTTATCCTACAGGCGGAGAACAGGTCGTAAAGATTTTCATAACTAAACACGATAATCCAGCGTACGATGAGGGGAGGGTCGATATCCTTCAATCAGAGGAGGATTACATTGGCAAAGTAATCTATGTTTTGCCACCAAGTTTTGGTATACTTGTTTCCCCAATATGGATAATTATTGCAGCTGTTGTATCTGTCGTACTTTGCTTTCGCAATAAAAGAAAAAGGAAAAGACAAGAAGAAGGAAAATGTTAACAGCACTCAGCATTGGCTTAATTCAAACGAATTAGATAAATTTAAGTCGCAGATATCGAATATGTGTTTGTTTATTCCATTTTAAATATTTTAGTTGAGTTTGCCTATCTCGTTATTCTTCAAATAGATGCTCTCCATGATGGAGCTGACTGGCAGTCTGATAAGTATGTCCTTGTGAACGCATTGTTGGTGAATGTGCTGCTAGGTATCTTGCAGCCGCTACTAATAGACGTGCCCCTATTGTGTTATTATTATCGTTATTCTCAACATCACCAGCAAATGCAAGTGAGTATTGTCTGAATACTGCTTCAATCATCTGGATAGAATGAAAGTTACGGTCTTCACGTAGCAAAGCCTTTCCAATTGCAGCCAAAAGCCAATCTGGCTTTCCATTATTGTAAAGATAGTCTGCAACCAGCTGTCCTGCTTGATTCACTTGCTGCTGCTTATCTAGAAGTGATAGAAGCTCTTTTAGCAGTATCTCAGGATCTTTAAGTGAGCTTTTGTTGTTGGTAGTGTTTTGCATCTTCTTTGGTTTTGGCAATGGTACTGGCGGGACATTCAAAAAGCGATTAAGGTAGATTCTCATTGCACCATCAAATACTCCTCGCAATAGCTCCTGTGAATCTATCCTTCTTAATCCTTGATGTACAGCATTAGCATAAGTGAAGGTATGCAAAGCGGTGTCCCAATCACTAAATTCATTACGAGTATGAAATTGAGCTATACGCAAAGCGGCAGCATAGGCTACTATACCAGCTACTTGTTCCTCACTAGCACCCTGGCTTAAGGCATCTAATAAGGAGTTTACAATTAACTGTGGATCATCACCTAATAATACTGTCACTAATTGATCTCTTTGATTTAGTTTTTTCTTATCCACTTGTTCTCTTATTCTTCTACCATTTTCCAAAACTGTAGGCAATTTTTTGAAGGCTTTTTCAATAATATTAATCAAATCTACTGGATATCGCCATGAATTAGATTCTTCCATTCTTTCAGCATCGGCATATCCAGATACTAGGCTACTTAATACTGATTCAACTAGCTTCCTATCGTTACTGTTATTTTTATTATCCCATCCGACTATGTCAAGTGCTTCTAATGCTTTATTAGTAAAGTCCAGAACATGTCCCACATCAAGGTAACGATGGTCAGTGGCTGCTGCAAAGAGCATATCAGCTATTTCACGATTGTCAACATCCATCCGTACAGCTGTAACAATACATCTTTCTGCGGCTTGGGCATCTCGGGATTCAATAAACTGTCTGAACCAGCGTTTAAGTGTTAATAAATCTGGCCAAGGTTCTGGCAGTGGGGACACTTTAAAACGTGGCGGCATAGAAGCACAGTCCTGTGCTACAGCAGAAAGACCATGATAGAGTGCATAAGGCTTGTCTTCATTGTCCAGGTATGGAACAATATTCATCATACAAGTATGTATTGTTAAGCCCTGGCCCCATCCAGACTGTTTGTAATGACTGCCAAAATCAAGACCAACATGAAACGCATTCAATAGACCGTCCGCTTCTTCTTCTTCTTCTTTTGCATTGATATTTTCTCTATTCCTCTTCTGCTTATCTGACATTGCAATGACTGTCTTTGCAATCATTAACGGAATGTTTTGTTTCAAGCCATTCTGTAGCACTGTTTGATTATGTTGATGGGTATCAGTATCCCTTACTGCAGGTGAAATATCTATCCATACTTCGTTTCTGTTACGAATTTCTACAGGAAGGGAAGTAACATCACCAGCCCACTGGTCAAATGTTCCTCCATTCATAAGGTCAAATCTTGCATGATGCCAGTGACACGTGAGAATTCCATCTTTAACAGTACCTTGGTTTAGGGGAAAGCCCATATGCGGACAGCGATTATCTAAAGCATATATCTTGGAATCATAAAGGAAAATTGCAATAGTATGTTTCTCAACAGTGACAGATAAGCAGCCTCCAGCGGCTTCTAAATCTTTAGTGTTGGCAGCATATACGTAATTATGATCAGCTTTTGACAACATTATAATATCTATTTGTATATCTTCCCCTTCTTACCTATAGGTCTATTCTGCAACCATTCATAGGCAGCGACAAAAAGAGACAATGCCTGTAGTTACATAAGATTTAGCAGAAATTGTCATTTTTCTTATGTAACCTTAACCATCCCAAGCTTCGACAAGGCTAGCCGTGAGTGATTAACCTTGGTCACTTACTCTTTCCCAACTATACATATGCATTCTTTGCTTCTTTCG
>JALZGI010000319.1 GCA_030861105.1 Thermoproteota archaeon | reverse complement strand
GGCGGGTCCAGGTGTGGCCAGAGCTCAAAAAAAGGCACATATCGAAGGGCGCACCATTGTCTTTGTGGACGAGTCAGGCTTTTATCTCTTGCCGGGGCTGGCCCGCACCTATGCGCCGTGCGGGCAGACTCCTGTCCTGCGCTCGGTGTACACCCGTGATCATGTGTCGGTGATAAGTGGCATCACGATGGACGGCCGCCTCTACACCATGGTGCGCCGCGAGGCGCTGGACAGCCTTGATAGCGTGGTCTTCCTCAAGCACCTGCTGCCGCACGTGTCGGACAAATTGTTGGTGATCTGGGACGGCTCGCCCATCCATAAAGGTCACGTGAAAACGTTCTTGGCTGAAGGTGGGGCGAGGCAGATTTATTTGGAGCAACTGCCTCCCTATGCTCCTGACCTCAATCCAGGCGAAGGGGTCTGGCATCACCTGAAGAATGTGGAAATGCGCAATCTGTGTTGCCGGAGCCTGGCGCATCTGCGGACTGAACTCGGGCGTGCCATCAAGCGCTTGCGTCGCAAACCATATTTGATTACCGCGTTTTTTGCTGAGGCCGGGCTATCAATAAAAATTTAAGTTTTCGATGCAACGCTCTGTAAGCCGGGGGACCGAGGTTTTCGGCAGAACGAGTCAACCGGAGTAGTTTACCTTTAAATGCATAAAAAAGACTTACGAATTGACACGAGGCCATTGTAATTATCAAACCTTCTACAGGTAAACGCATTCTACTTCCGCCTCCTGGATTGATAAAAGTCGGTATCAGAAAGTAACCAATAAGCAGGCATATCACTAGGAATAACATGTAATTTCCTACTCTAAAAGTCCGTACCAAGAAGCCAAAAAAGAGAAGGTATACAATAAAATAAACCAGGTTAAAAAATGACTCCAAATAAAATATGACTGTCAATCTTTTCAATTTCATGTGTGCAGGATCAAATTCATCCTTAAAATTATATCCCCAAAACCTTGCAGCAAACGGCCAGTGCGCACGACCCATGATGCCAACTGCATTACGCATCAGCACTTGCAACGTTCTGGCAGGATAGGTTGAATAAATCTTCATTGCTAGTTCCTCTTGAAGCCTAATTTTTTCTTTAATATTTGCCACCCTTTGTACATTACCTTTCAGTATATTATATTCATAGGCCTTTCCTTCGCCAATTAATACATCTCTTCCTAAATGTTCAAATAAGTCAACCGCCAGTATATTGGTTGGCTGGAAGAATCCATGATTTATGTAATTCCGTATCGATGGCATATTACAAATAATTAGCAGCAGCAATAAAGATGAAGTTATAGATAGTCGAACTTTATTCTCTCTAAATAGTTCGTATTTCTTTGATATATATATTAGAATGAGGCAGTTAATGACAGGATAAAGTGCTAGAACTGGGCGTACTTGAGCGGTATATCCAATACATATTACATGTAATAATAAATACCGGTAGCTTTTTTTCCTAATTGATTCTAACCCTAACCACAAGCCTAAAGCAAAGAAGACCGTAAAAAACGTATCTGTCATTAGTGCTGGTATTCTTACTATATATGTTCCACACAGTATAAGAAGTAGAAATGAAATGATAACCGAATTGTTATCGCTGTCAAATAGGAGGGATGATATTCTTGATAATAATGGGTATATTAATGCAAATAAGGCTGCTTGTGCAAGCCATGCGAAAATAAACCAATAAGTGCCGAAGAGTACCATTAATAAAGAAAGAAAGGACGGATATCCAATTGTCCGCCTGTAGTCCGGAGTCATTCCGAAGCCGAAAATCCCGTACTGGAGGAAATTTTGGGCAGGTCCCACATATGTTAAGACGTCCGTTCCCTTCCATAGATTTTCGCTATAGATACCTTGAGGCAACTGTATATTTCGATAAGAAGTATCGGAGCTAAACAAAATAAGGAGATATAAACAGTGAACTGAGAGCCCTATCAAGTACTGCAAGCCGCTGGATCTAAGAGCGATTGATAATTTCGGAATCCAAGCCATGTATACTCATCCTCATGAAGACAGGGTCACCTGAAACAGCATACGCTATGGCTGGCTCTACGGAGGTCAGCCAAGCAAGGATGTGAATGGGATGCAACAGCCAAAGCTAGAAGAGTACTCGAAGGCCTGCAGGGCAGGCCCTTGGTGGAATTCTGTAGCGCCTACCAGAGCAGTCAGAGCCAGTCTGATCAGAGACGCTCCCGATTGCTGGCAATGGCTTCAAAGACCTTGGAAGTCCATCAGGACTCCCAAAAAGAAAGGCTCATGACGCGGCTGCATGCCCGGCTAGGGCCCGTTGTCACAGAGCTCATCTTGGATTTCAAAAATCGACGGATGGCTGGGATAAGCCAGCAATGCTCGCCCCTGGTAGCTCAGCGCAACGGCGCTCTTCTGAGCCGTGTCTGGCGGCGTGCCCTGGTTGTCCTCCGTCATGATTCTGATGGTACGTGGGGGCAGTATAGATAAACTACCCAGGAAGTTTGAACGGAACTATTATCCGCTGTGTTTGTGCCGCTTGACAAATGGGGGGCATTACAGAACCCCGATAACCGGTTATATTAGCCCTACAACGTCACTTATCCGCTAAGCCATTGAATTTATTGGCACTGTGCAGACTTCGCAAGCTGTTGAATTTCCTAGCGTTTGGTTCATAAATGGCGTTGTAGGGTTATTTAGCTATGGATTCTCACGCCCGTGCCGCGCCTCTCCCGTGAGACCCAGGCTGCCTGAGGGTTTGAGTGCTTGTGATACTTATCTCTCC
>JALZGI010000300.1 GCA_030861105.1 Thermoproteota archaeon | reverse complement strand
CCTTGACACGCCAAAATGCCTCCGAACTATAACCCAGCCTAGACAGCGATCCTACAACATTGTAAATTTTCTCGTCTAGCATTGAAACAATCGAAGGGTCCTGTGCCCTCATGTATTCCGTGACGAGCAGTGAATCTGACTGTCGCCAACCCTGAATCATGTCTATTTTGTTAAGAGCAACAACAAAGGGAACCTTTCGTTTCTTCAATATTTCTATACTTTCGTAGGTCTGAGGCTCAAAACCTTTGTTAACATCTGCTACGAGTATGGCTATGTCTGCAGCTGAACCGCCGCGGCTTCTAAGATTTGCAAAAACTTCGTGTCCGGGTGTATCTATTACCAATAGTCCTGGAATAGGAGATTCAGACTTCGAGAGCTTTTCATAGAGATTTCCGGTCAGTCTTTTTATCGTGTCTATCGGAAAAAAGCTCGCTCCTATGTGCTGAGTGATCCCTCCGGCCTCCCGACTCTGAACCCCTGTACCCCGGATAGTATCTAGTAAAGAAGTCTTGCCAGAATCTACGTGGCCTAATACAACTAATATTGGCTGGCGCAGCTTCACTTAGGAACGACTAAAAATGACTCTCGACTCTTTTATGAAGCTTTCACGAGAATCAGACGCATGAATTACATTTTCCGTCAGACCAAGTCCATAATCGCCTCTTATTGTTCCAGCCGAGGCCTCATATGACTTTGTTACCCCTGTCATGAGTCTCACAGTATCGACAGCATGTTCACCTTCTAAGATGCATGCGAGTGCAGGACCAGAGGAGACGAAAGAGACCAACTCCTCAAAGAAAGGTTTACCTCTATGAGCTGAGTAGAATTCGTTTGCCTCTTCGGGTGAAAAAACAAACAGGCGCAGGTCTAATATACTAAATCCTTTCTCTTCAAATCTGCTTATGATCTTTCCAACCAATTTACGCCTTAGACCATCTGGTTTAATGACTACGAGAGTCTGTTCGTTAGTCAATGAGCTATCTCCTTACCCGCACCCCACCTTTTACATACTTGTTCGTCCACTTCAACTTCCGAGGATCCCGCTTTAATACTCTCAGGTTCTTCCTACATTTACTAGAACAAGTCCATTGCACTGAGCCGTCATTTTTGGCTAGCATGGTTCCCTTCCCAATGGCAACCATTTTGCCGCAGAAAAAACAGTTTCTTAATGATGATTGAGGCTTGCTCATGAAATCTATTCACACATGGATCTCAGAAAAACTCACTTTATCTTCCGCGCCTCTCTTTCCGTCTCTCGTAACATCAGTATGTCGTTCATCCTGATAGACCCTTTTACGTTTCTAGTGAGTATGCGCCCCTTATCTTTTCCCTCTAGAACTCTGACTCGCACCTGGATTACTTCTCCGGCTATTCCCGTTCTTCCGACGATCTGAATAACTTCAGCTGGAGTAACTTTTTCTTCTATGTTTCGACTCATGTATTCTACTCTGCTAGTCCTTCTTCTTTATAGCGGGAGCAATTGAGGCAACTACTTGTTCGATAATGGCCTGCGCTTCGCCAGAATCTATTATGGTGGCAGCAGCCGAACCGACATCAATTCCCAGGGCCGCACCGAGCTGTTGCTTGCTGGGGACGAAAACATATGAAGCGTCACGTTCTTCACATAAGATAGGTAGGTGAGCAACAACCTCCGGCGGCTCCACATCTTCGGCGATAATGACTAACTTGCTCGTACCACGCTCAATTGCCTTTGTGGTTTCATTTGTCCCCTTTCGAACCTTGCCGCTCTGCTTTGCCAACCGAACGGCTTCATAAATTGCATTCACGAGGTCTTTCGGAGTTTCAAATTTAACATAATACGGTTTACTCATTATTCTTCATATCACCCATCGGGATCATCCTTTTCATTCTATGAAATAAGAAGCGTATTAAAAGTGTTGTCTATGGCGGTTTCCGACTGGAGTTGGAGCCAAATGATTTGGTTGATATCGAGCATGTGAAAAGCAATTAGCTAACGGTCATCAACTCTCGTTTTATCAGACGAGTATACTCGTTGAGTTTTGATTCCAATAAAGCCTTATCAGTTGATTCACCATACAAACGAATTATAGGCTCGGTCCCACTTGGTCTGACCATTATCCACGTTTCGTCGTCTATCCAGACCTTAATGCCATCGAGGGTTTCAATATTTCTGGGAGATCCATGACCTTGGACTGTGTTCAGGACCCTAGAGGATAGTTTACCGTTAGGACAGAAAAATTTAGATTTGAACTGAAAAACTCTGGGAATCGTATTCATAAGATTCGAAAAGCTGTATTTCGGATGGGAAGCCAACATCTCCAAAACCAATGCGGTTGTCATAGCACCGTCTCTTACTTCGTTTAGGCTGCCAAACATGAATCCACCATTTTCCTCCATCCCTATGATGGACTTTCGCTTGACCATTTCCCTTGATACCTCTACACTTCCCACCTTCGTGAAAACAACCTTGGCGTTTGCTTCCTTGGCTACGAGTGGAACTGCAAGAGTGGTATTTATTGGGCAAATTATCTCTCTTTTAAGACTTCTGCTAACTAGCAAGAATCTCGCCAGCAGCGCTCCCAGCCTGTCGCCGGTGTAAACCACTCCTTTTTCATCGCAAAATAAGCTACGGTCTCCGTCGCCATCGTATGCTACTCCGAGATCGGAACCCGAAGCGGTAACAGCACGCGACAATGACTGCAAATTGTCAACACGTGGCTCTGGGCCCCGGCTCGGAAAATCTCCGTCGATGTTGCAGTTGATCGGCAGTACCTTGCATCCGAGTTTTTTGGCCAGATCTGACCCAAGGGGTCCTTGAACGCCGTTTCCTCCATCCACGACTATTTTTAATTCCCGGTGGCTAATCCTTTCGGAGGCGACTAGGGGGAGTAGAGCATTCACATAGGCATCAACTACATTTTGCTCGATGTATTTCCTCCCAATAGGGGCGTTGACAGAAGACCCTGTGGCGTAGTAAATTTCCTGTACTTTCAGCTCATCTTCCCTAGAGATTTCAACACCATCTTTGGCCACTGGCTTTATCCCGTTATATTCAGGGGGGTTATGGGAAGCAGTGATCATTGATCCTCCCTTAAAGGCACCTGTCTTGACGGCATACTGAAGACATGGAGTGGGAACGAGGCCTGCCATTCCAACACTCCGTCCCTCTGATACCAGTGCCGAACATGCTATCTTGGATATTATAGGGCTCGAATTTCTTCCGTCGTATCCCAGGAGTAACGGTCCTTCAGGAAAGTATCGCGCTAGAGAAGTCGACAGGCGGATAATTTTTTCGAGCGTCAGGTCCTCTCCAAAAATTCCTCGAACTCCATTTGTTCCAAACAAAGTTTTACTGCTCGGGGCGATCATTTACTATTCTCCTATCAAGAAAAGTATAGAGTACAATTAATCCTCTTCGCCTGCTCTATAGGAAGATTCTGGCCTTGGGATAAACATAGTAGGGGATGATTCAAGTCTGACAATAGATAAATGGATGAACTAAGTTAGAAGACCAGGAACCACAGCGGGGGTCGCCAAGCCCGGTCAACGGCGCAGGTCCTTTCATGTAGAAGAAAGGTGCGAAGCTTAGAAAGAATGGGCACTGTTGGTTGGCTTTTCCTATAACCCTGTTCCCTAGGGATTCGTGGGTTCGAATCCCACCCCCCGCACCTATAGTGCCAAATTAAAAGGTACCCCTAGATGATATTTTTCATAACGAGGTAATTAGCAAGCATATGAGAATTAGCACCCTGCCCTTACAATAGAGTCACCTGACAGCCCTGATCCGTAAATATATTGGCTCATACTGCAAGCACGGTTAAACCTACTTTACCTAAGGATTGGCCACGTTTAACATATACGAATCAATTCAATCAAACCTCATTGTTTTCCTTGCAGGGTCGACTGACTTTGTGCCGCTCGAAGTGACTCTGACAAAAATCGCTTCCACAATCATAGCAGTGCCATCCCGAGATGGTTGAACATACTTTGCACTTCCCGGTGGGTTGATTGTAATCAAAGTATCGCCTAGATCTGGTTCGCCTTTGCTGGCTTCTCATAAAGTTAGATTCCTCATCTATTTCATAGCAAATAAAAAATTGGCTGATGCAAGGAACATATCCTAACTTCACTGGCTATTTCAGACCGAAAACTCAAGATAGTAGGTTAAACGTAGCTCAAATTATTTAAGCGTACCGTAAGCACTGTCCTTCCAGTGATTTGCCTTACATTTCGCTTTTCGACAAGAAACGGCACCTAGAGGGATGTCTCGAAAAGAGCTAGTCACGGGAGAAGGATGTTAATATTTTCAGCGTTTAACTTATCTAAAGTGGACCTGAAGTAAGGGACGAATGTGGTTGTAATGGATTGACTTCATGCCTGTCTCTTCATACGTTTGTATTTGGTTTTGATAACGCTTAATGAGACTGATAATTTTTAACCAGGTCAGCATTATTATCGTATTGGTTGGAAAGACATAAAAAACGTGCTGAAACTATTGTTGAAGTTACAGTCGTTGGTCCAGACCGTAAGGGGGTGGTAGCTGAGATAACCAATGCTATATTCAAGCGAGGAGGAAATATTCAGCAGATAAGCCAAAACGTCGTCAGAGGCTTATTTGGAATGCAGCTCGAGGCCTCATTCAATAGAACTGACCGGGAGGACCTAGACGAATCAATGCGGATTCTGTCTAAGAAGCTAAGAATGGAAATCAAAATACACTATCAAGAACCCGATAGGTTAAAAAACATTGCTGTGCTTGTGAGCAAAGAAGAGCATTGTCTTGAGAAAATTTTGGATGCAAGGTCGAAAGGTGAAATTAGCGCAAACATCTCGGTTATAGTCGGAACCGATGATACATTTAGCGGAATGGCAAGAAATGCTGACGTCCCATACCGAACCGTTGATCACAGAAATAGCCAACAAGAAGCCGAGTCTCGCATTCTGAAGCTAATCGAGGATTTCAACATAGATCTGATTGTACTCGCTAGGTATATGCGAGTGTTAAGTCCCAATTTTGTCTGGAGGTATCCTAACAGAATTATAAATATACATCCATCTCTCTTGCCGGCATTTCCTGGCGCCTATGCATATGTTCAAGCGTATGAGAGAGGCGCCAAGATCGTCGGCTGTACTGCTCACTTCGTCACTGACGAGCTTGATCAGGGTCCCATAATTTGCCAGGATGCTTTTAACGTACTTCCTTCTGACACACTTGAGTCAATAAAAGAGAAAGGACGCGAACTGGAAGCGAAATCTCTTCTTAGAGCCATCAAATTATACTTAGAGGGCAAGCTTGAGGTATACTGGGGACGCGTCCAAATTAGAGAAAGGCAATAGCACTCTGTGCGCCTAATCTCTCCCCTTATTCTTGCAGGGACCTAGTCTACGATAAAAATGCTATTTTTAGTTCTCTTAGGTCTGTAACCGTCGGAGTA
>JALZGI010000375.1 GCA_030861105.1 Thermoproteota archaeon | reverse complement strand
ACAATACAAGTAACGTAAAGAAAATCCTGCTTGTAGACGACGAAGTAGATGTAATTTCAGTATTCAAAATGGTATTGGAAATGAATGGTTATGAAGTTGATGCCTACAATAACCCTTTAGAAGCCTTATCCAATTTCAAACCCAATTCGTATGGTTTAGCATTACTGGATATTAGAATGTCTCCTCTCAATGGCTTTGAACTATATAAGAAAATGAAAAATATAGATAGTAAGCTTAAAGCATGTTTCATCACAGCATTTGAAGACTATCGTCAAGAGTTCAAGGAATCATTTCCACAACTAGATGAGATAAAATGCTTCATTAGGAAACCAAAGGCAGTACAGGATCTCGTAAATCATGTAGCAACTATTCTAGAATAAATATACAGCTTTGTAGAAAGCATTACTATTAAACCAATTCTACTATTATGTGACATATCCCTGGGTCCAACAAAAAAGATTCGATGCTGACATTGAGTTATCATCATCGAAAATAAAAATTTTGAGATTTGCTCAATAGTGCAATCAGAAAAGTATCATCTATTTCTTATTCTCATTAATGCCACCGCTCAAAGTTGCACAGAAGGAAATGGTGAAGGGAAACAGATTTTTTGGTAGTGATAATAGTGGTTTAAAGCCCAAATTCCCTAATTCAGATCAGAAGGAAGTAGAGTATTCTTTTCTGAAATTTAATATCTTACTCTATTTATACATCTGAGCTTAACGTTATTTTACTGCTATGGGCATAGTAAAACTAAAGGTAGCACCAGTTCCCGCAGGACCATTTTCCGCCCATATCCTGCCGCCGTGTGCTTCAACAATACTTTTGCTAATAAAAAGTCCAAGACCTGTTCCTGCATGCGACTTGGTAGCAAATTTCGTAAATAATCTTGGCATTATATCAGAGTTTATTCCGACACCACTATCTTGGATTTTAATTATGACCTCTTTACCAAACTTTTTCTCTTTTTCTGCAGATATGAGAATATGACCTTGTTTTGTAAACTTAATAGCATTATTTAAGAGGTTATGTATAACCTGATTAACTCTATGCTTATCTGCACTTACTGGAACATCTCCTTCGTCTAATGTCATTATCAGTTTTACATTTTGTCTCTGTTCTTTACTCAGCTGATTTTCAAAATCTGTACACGATTCCCGTACTGCATTACCTAGGATAAATTCTTCCTTATTAAGATCCATTGATTTATTTTCAATCTTTGTAACGTCTAGTATGTTTTCTGTTAGCTGTTGCAACCTTTTTGCGTTTCTTATTATTACACCGAGCAGGTCGTTATCTTTGCTGCTCTCTCCATGCTCTTCTCTAGCCTCTTGTTGCTCCTTCTGATGACGGAGTACTTCGGCTAGTCCTAGTATGGGTTGTATGGGGGCCCTCAACTCATGTGCTGCCACATTGATAAACTCCCTCTGCATGTTGTTACATGTCTTCATTTGTTCATTAGTTGCAACTACTTGTTTATACAAATCAGCAAGCTGATCATTTGATTTCTTTAACTCTTCATATAACTCGGTTTGGTTCCAAAGACTCTCAAAGATAGAGACATATGAAGTAACAATCGTTTTACTATTAGAGTAAGTGGAAATTCCTGCTGCATCATAAGAAGTTCCTTTTGTGTCATCCTTTGATTCTACAATAACACACTCTTTTCTATCCACCATTATTATTGTGATGCAAGTTTGTAAAGCCTCCTCAAGACTTCGAATGTCTATTCCAGGATATAATACAGAGGTTTCTCTTATCATTAATTTAGCATCTGCATCTGCAGGAACCAATATTCTTACTTTGGCATTATTTCTTTCTACTATTTCCTTTAGCGATTGCAGAGCTCCAAATTGGAGCTGACGACGAAATGCATTGGAGGTTGAACAGACTATCAAAATTTCCTTTTTTGCAGATCTTAAAATCTTCCAAGCATTCTCAATTCCCTTTTTTGGATTTGGAATAATCTCTATGTCTGTTTCCTCTGCTCTTCCTTCTGCAATATTGCATATTCTGTATTGGGCATCAACTCCCTTATTCCACAGTTGTTCAAAAAGAGAGGAAAAATATGTGACATAGGAGGGGTCAATGCTAGTTATAAGACTCTGAATCATTTTTCCTCCTTCCATTTTTTCTATGGTCAGATTGACCTCCTTATCTCCAACAGCAAAGTTCAATGGAGGGAGATTTTTAACGTGTTTTATTTGCATGCCTAGATCCAGAAATTTTTTTACCAGTTCGACATTTTCCTCTTCTATATTGGTAATCCATCTTATTCCCTTATGCTCACCTTTTTTGTATTTATCAAGAGGTATTTTGTACGAGTCTAGAAAATTATTATAAATTAGCTCCAGTTCTCCGGTTACCGAGACAACAGATAAATCTGAAGAAGTTTCAGCTATGGATCTTATTTGCATATCAATTTGGGAAGGATTGTTTAAGACCTTAGTTTGTAGTACATTCTCTCCTCTCTCTGGTCTCATTATTAAGGAATGACCCCCATTATAAGTGAACTTTCATAAAAGTGTTTATCGTTTACTGCAAGAAATTCAATCCCCCCTTGATTTTGTATATATTCAATAATATTTTTTACTTTAATTAAAAGATTTACCAAGAGCACTGAAAATAAACTATGTTTCTGGCATAACCAAGCGGTCAATGTTATCTCTAGGATATTTAGTGCACAAAAGATAGGCAAATAGTCTCCTCAAGAAGCCTTTGAATAAATTATGTGGAAACTAGAGTAATCAGCGACTTTTAGTATTTCAAAACATAATTTATTATCTATAACAAACTGCTAGCGCAGCACATAACGATGGAAGTAGTAATACATACAAAAAACCGTTTACCATTTGCATCTCTTGTATATTCATATCAGTATCAGGCTAAACTTATTATTCTATTTACTTCTTTTAATAGCTCTTCATTATCGATTGGTTTTTGGATAAATAGATTCTTGTCTAACGCGTTATATTCTTTTTTTCTAAACTCTCCATAGTACAATTCACTTGCGGTGAGAAAACAGACTTTGGCCTTATGGTCTTTCTTTTTTATTTCATCATATAGTTCAAATCCATCCATTTTTGGCATTTTGATATCAAGAATAACCAGGTCGTAATAGTCCGGCTTAAAGTTTGATAATGCTTCTTGTGGATCGTTGAACGTATCCACTTTAAATCCATGATATTCTAATGCAAGACTACAGAGCTTGGTAAGATCAGGTTCGTCATCTACCGCTAAAATTTTTTTTCGTCCTTGTTGGGATTGTTTTTGATTCATTTATGATTATCGTTTACTACTGATGAGTCTACATTAAATAGGAAGTGTGAATAAAAATGTAGCTCCACTTCCTTCTTTATTATTCTCAGCCCAAATTCTTCCACCGTGGGCTTCTATAATACTTTTAGAAATATACAATCCCAGTCCTGTTCCTGATGATGATTTTGTTGCGAACTTGGAAAATAACTTTCCAAATATATCTTCATTAATACCACTTCCGGTGTCAGCGATACTAACAATAATTTCGTCATTATTTTTATTTTTATCCAAATAAACATTTATAATAATCTGTCCTTTATCTGTAAATTTCAGAGCATTATTTAATATATTTGATAAAACCTGAGTTATTCTTCCCCTATCTGCTTTCACCAGAATAGGATCCTTAGAGTCTTTTTGATCATAAATCAATTCTATATTCTTATTGTCACTTTTAATCCTCTCGGTATAGTCCTTAGCCACATCGGCTACAAGATCATAGATGTCAAATTGTTCTTTCTCAAGTCGAAGGGTCTGACTCTCGATCCTTGTGACGTCGAGTATGTCGTTGGTAAGCGCTTGTAATCTTTTAGCATTTTTTCGTATAGTTTCTATCAATTCGTCCTTTTTTTCTGGGTAATATTGCAATAAACCGCTCATTCCAAGAATTGCTTGCGTAGGTGTTTTCATTTCATGACTTGCTATATTGATAAACTCTTTTTGCATCTTGTCATGCGCTTTTAATTGTTCATTAGCTAGTTCAAGCTGCTTGTTTGATGTCCTTAGTTCATCTTCTTTTTGCTCTAATTGCCTAAGTGATGATTCAAGTTCCCTTGTTCTTCTTTTAACCTCACTTTGCAATGTACTGCTC
>JALZGI010000371.1 GCA_030861105.1 Thermoproteota archaeon | reverse complement strand
CCTTTGGTGAGTGGTGGTATTATATCATGTTCTTTTTTTTATTACTGGCAGCATTTGGAAGTAACAGGGCTTGGAGTTTTGGATACTATCACTCTTCTTCAGATATTACATATCAGCCGTAGGAGTCCCCCTTGGAACAACTCTGGTATCTTGATGTTGATTATTTGTCATGATACCATTGATATTAAACAAGTGTCCCCACATCGTGTAATATAATTAAGGAATCTCGCCAAAATGGTATTATATTCACATTTTGAACGAGGTTGTTAAATTATTTTGTTGTCTAAATAATATGCATGAATACCAGAATTTTGTTGTTCCTGCTCGGACTGATATCCGCAGGACTAGCTGGGAATAGTTTATTCACTCCGGTGTTGGCAAACGACTACACTGCAAATCTATTAAGCCTGCAGGATCCGACTAACCCCCAGAAAGTAACCATTTGTCACATCCCCCCTGGCGAGCCTCAAAATAGACACACTATAACTATAGGTGCGGCTGCTGTTGCCGCTCACGTTAGAAATCACGGCGATTACATAGGAGCATGTCAACCTGTTCTACCGCCGTAACGTTCATGTTAAGGTGCCAAACATTCACGTTCACATAATCCTCCCTTCCTTTATTTTCAAGAAGCAAAGTTATTGATTAACATTATAACTCTCTAATTCAGAGATTTACCTCTATTTTCTAAATTTCATTGCTATATTTATGATTTGATAATTATTCTTTCTTCACTTTTCGATCATGAAAATAAAAATGAAGATGAAAATAAAAAAATGTAGGGGACTAGGCTGTGAACTCTCCCAATTTTGTTTCTGTATTGGATTCGTTCTACCTAGGGCTCGGGAGGTAGAGGTGCGGTAGGCCTGCCGACATTCAAACTACTGGTAGCAGCTTGATTACAGGTGCTAAAGCCACTGTTATTACATTTGTTTTTTGCTTCGACTTCGGTTTCTGTCTCACTCTGGGCACCATCTATCTCAGTTGATGCAAATACTTGTTGTTGTACTGCCATTGGCGTCAATGTGGCTGCTGTTACCAGTGCTAGGACTGCTGCCATTGTTAGATATGCGTTTTTCATATCAAATCACTAAACGTTTGTATAAGTATATTTGAGCTAGGTAAAATATGACTACATTCTTAGAATATATAATAAATAAGATATTTATGATAAACATCTTTGGTAGGTAATTAGGGTATATTATTGTATAGTAACAGTATTTTTATTACATAGACAAGACCTTCCCGACAAATTAGTACCAGCGGATATTTACGAGGGAGGTAGGAAAGGAATGTTAGAATGGTCAGTTAGCGAGAAGGAAGAACTGGATTTATCTGAGGAAGAAAAGTGAAAGTAGTTCAAGACTAGTAATAGAGGAATCAAATAGGGGACGATGGAACATGAGTGAAAAGATGCCTAGCTCTCCCTGGTATGCTTTTGTCCTTTCCCCAAAGGGAAGAGACTTATCACATACGTCTATCCTCCATTACTAGCTGATGTTAGCACGGGTATATTCACAAACGATTATCAAAAGAACATATATCAATAAACTAGGTCATTTTTGTCAATTTGTGTAGACGAATACCCTGATAATAACAATCTTTCTTAATTCTGACCCTTTTCTTGTAAATCTTTCCACGATGTGGATTGGCTCAGCTGCATTCCACAACACTCACAAAACACTCATGGAGTAATAAAATAGCATTTGCACCTTCTGCAGTATTTCTTTCCAACCGAATAGTGTGATTGGCCTACAACGATTTTAGAATGCCCTCCCAAACATATATTTCGACAAGCTAATGGGGAACCAATCTAGCTGAAGTATTGCTGGAGAATATAAGCAATGGATATCAGTCCAGAGAAGGGGGAGTAAACTCGAACATATCATGACTCAGAGAATACTTCATAATCAGTCCTATTTGACCGCCATTTCCCAACACTAGCAGTGGAAAATATCATTTCTTATGTTAAAACCGCAGGAGATTCAGCATTGATCGATGCAGGTGGTCTGGCTATTCAGCTGAATCTAGGACCTTCCTGCGGACGCTTGATCTTGGCTAGTTGGTGTTAGGTCCCTGTAGTATAATCTGAATTAAATTATATAAGATTAGTAAAAAACAGATCGGGCTGAAATGTTATGTAATATTGTCTCAGAAATCTTTTGTATATTTCAGCACATTATATATAGGCGCAAGAGGTCACGCCAAGAAGCAGCTCTGGTGTCTTGACGCCGTGCTGTTTCTTCCTCCTGCGGTCTAATTTGAAATCCTCTTAACAGTTTTCTTCTATGCGTTGACGAAGACGAATATAACCAAAAAAGCAGGAAGGCGCCTAACCTCTCTAGGTAGGTAGGTAAGTATACATCTCACAATCTATAAGCTAGTAGTCTTCAACTGAACAGAATAAGCAGGCATCACTTTGATTCCACGAATAAGCATCAGAAATTCTCATAAGAACAGAGAGGGTATTCATAACTAATAATTAATACTTTTGAGAAAAAGATTTTTGGATTTCTACGAAACCTTCGCTAATGTATGAGGCCCGTTAGAACATACCCCTATATTGCCAGACATTTGTTTTCTTTTTTATTGGCCTTTTGCCGACTGTACTATAAC
>JALZGI010000274.1 GCA_030861105.1 Thermoproteota archaeon | reverse complement strand
GAATACTTTGTTATATTCTTTGAACATTACAAATAGGATATAGGTAATCAGTTAATACTATTATATTTGCAAATGTATGTCTACACTAAGAACACAGAAGTTTGAAGACCTACTTTTATAAGCGGGGTCGACCATATCTTAAAAGATGAATAACAAGGCTATCCTTCTGACAACCATGGCGTTCCTAGCAGTAAGCTCATTTCTGATGATAGGTGGAATTGGTATACAATCAGCAGAAGCAAGCGGTCCTAATTGTCCCTCCAAAGGTGGCGCAGCAACTATTGTAGATCCAAATGCTCCCAATTCTGTAAATACTGACATACCACCATCAACAACTACATCACAGCCAACAGTTTAACCAAATAGCTTTACCACTCACTTTATTTTTTTAGCATGGTCTTCAGAATCTAAACTATGATTTTGAAATTTTAGTATTTATTGGAGGTTCTTTTAGCTCTTAACTGACAATTAGCGATCAAAGTGTAGAATCGTCTGGCTGGTATGGAGCTAAGCATTCTATAGAGAAGAAGGAATTAAAAATTGATCTATGGCTCTTTAAATTCAGTTTGCCTTCAGAGGCTTCAAAAAAATAATACAAACACAAATACAACAAGACATAAATCATGTCTACATTTCTACTACATCTCTATTTCTATACTTTTTAGAATCAAATCATTTCAACTACTTTTGCTCCAATATCTTGCGGTTTGTGCATTCTATATTGTTCTTTTCATAATAATTGTAATCAAGATCTTGCCACATTTTTGTAGCTACCTCTCCAGGGATTATTGTCATTATTTTAATATTGTACGTAGCTACTTCTAATGCAACACTTTCTGCAAGGCCCAAAAGACCGAACTTGCACAATATGAAGAAAAGTTCTCAAATCCTATCTTGCCAGCCTTAGAATTTACATTTAATATCTAATATGACTCCTGACCCTTTTGCGATCATATAAGGTAGAACTGCTTTTGTAAAGAGAAATGCACCTTTCAAGTTCGTATTTATTGTTTGATCCCATTGTTGTTCTGACATATCTATTACTCTTTTTTTGAAAACTACTCCAGCATATTAACAAGTATATCAATTGTATTAGAACCAAACCTGTTTACTACCGCTTCTATAAGAGATCCAACTTGCGAACTTGACCCAACGTCACATTTTATGCCTATAACACTATCCCTACTAACAGATATGGCTATCAACAACAACTCTAATTCATAGCCGCCTACAAATCCATCTGGTAATCTTACAAGGAATAAAGAATCCTAATAGGAAGAGGTCTAAACATTAACTGCTTTCCCGATACCATGTTAGTATTGAGAGCTAGTTTTTCACCAATTAAATAGATTACAGTAGTAGAGAAGCTTAAGCCTTCAAGCTGTAAAAAACTCCGTCAATCGAAGCCATTTGTTCCCTTACTGCAACAATTTAAGACGGAAGATTGAGGTAAATAATCCAGTCTTGTTTATACAGCTGGATATTTATTTAAAACTGTTGTTCGAAGTCAAAAAGACTGTTATGGATAGTACAATAGCTGTTCTAATAACAACAATGGCTGTAACTTCGATTCTATCGTCGCTATCACTTTCCCAGCAAGCGTTTGCTCAAAACAATGTTACTCAGGAAGCGGCATCTTCAGCAAACCAAACAGGAGAAAAGGCTCAGTCTTCAATGAATCAAACTGGAGAAAAAGGACAGTCAATATTAAACCAAACAGGCGAGGGTGCTCAATCAGTAATGAATCAAGCCGGGGAGGCACTGCAAAATATTAATCCATTCAAATAACCTCATCTCTATCTAGTTAAATACCAGTACTAACTAAACATCTTATTTTTTTGATCCTGGATGCATATTGTTGTGTTCCGGTGAATCTCTTTGCATTGCCTGTAAAATCAATCCACACAATGTCATTTGTCTAACGGAACTTATTAGAAATAATTATTACAATTTATCCTACAAGGGGATTTTTTTAGGCTAAGACCAATGACTTTATAAATATTTGTGTAATAATCATTTGCGGCTATGCAAATTTGGAGGTCAGAAAGGGCCAAAATAGTGCATGGTACTCAGGTAGTAAATTCATTGTTAGATATTTTTTCATCTGCAAATAATACAATAAATGTCTGTTGCAATTCAAAGTTCCCTTCACAGCTTCTCTCACTTGAGATAACAAGGAAAACCATGGCTGTTAAATATAACCTAGTAAAACAAAGATATCTTATCGAAGTCGTTAAAGAAAATATTGCAGCTTGCAGAAATCTTATGGAAGTGATAGGCAGGAATAATTCCGACTTTCGTCATTCAGATGAAGTTGAAGCTAATTTTATAGTTAGCGAAGGAGAATACTTGGGTTCTATAACTTTAAAAGAGCCTAATCAGCAGGCGATATACAGTAATATAAAAGATATGGTGGATCAGCAACACCGTATCTTTGAAGGTCTTTGGAAGAGGGCAGTTCCTATACAGGATAGAATCGCAGAAATTGAGGAAGGAATAGAGCATGAATTTTATGAAGTTATTAATGATTATGAAAAAGCACAACAAAAGTATATTGACCTAGCAAGATCAGTAGATAGAGAAGGTCTAGTATTATTTGCTAATAGCAAAGCTATGGTGAGAGCACATAAATTAGGCGTTTTAGATTCATTAGTGGAGGCCTCTACCAAAAGGGGGGCACTAATAAGAATTGTTTGTCCATTATCAGAAGAGAATTCAGAAATAGTTAAAACGATGTCTGAGGAGGCACCTGATATTAGAATTCTAGATTATAAAAATGCTAGCTCGCATTCTGGTCTTCTGATAGTAGATAGAGCAAAACTTATGAGATTTGAGCTCAAAGAACCAAAAGCTGAGCAGTTTTCAGATGCTATTGGATTTATAATATATTCAAACAGCAAAGCTACTGTAGACTCCTCCAAGTCATTTTTTGAGCTACTTTGGAATGAACGGATTCAGGAAGAAAAGCTGAAAGAATACGAAAAGCTCAAAGAAGCAGATAAGATGAAAACCGAATTTATTAACTTAGCGGCACACGAGCTTCGAACACCTGTACAACCCATTTTAGGATTGGCTGAAGTTCTTCGTTCCAAAATTAATGATACAGAGCAGCTTTCCTACCTTGATGTCATTAATAGAAATGCAAAGAGACTGTTACAACTTGCTAATGACATATTAGATGTTACAAAGATTGAGAGCCAATCGCTAAAGCTAACAAGGGAAACATTCGATTTGTGGGAGCTTGTTACAAGCATAATAAATGAGTACAGCGAGATAATGAGAAAATCCAACAAAAATATTCAGTTAACATGTATGTCTAAAGGCGAAAGGGAAAGCAAGCCAATTTTAGTGGAGGCCGATAGAGGCAGAATATCACAAGTTATTTCCAATTTAATAAATAATGCCCTCAAGTTTACTCAAGATGGAACCATTCTCACTTCCTTAGAAATTAATGAAGATGAAAATGCAATAGTTGTTAGTGTCAAAGACACCGGCGCAGGTATAGATTCTGGAATACTACCGAAACTATTTACAAAGTTTGCATCCAAATCATTTGCAGGAACAGGCCTTGGACTCTATATCTCTAAAAGTATTGTAGGAGAGCATGGCGGCAGAATTTGGGCTGAAAATAATGCTGAGGGGAAGGGCGCAACCTTTTATTTCTCATTACCATTGAAGAAAATAACTATATCTCAGTAAGGTCAAGAAGAACCTGCTGCTCTATTTTTCATGCACATATTTTGAGAATGGGCATGGCAGTGACTATGTTGTTTTCTTTGACGACCCAACAAACTCGAGTAATAGAAAACCCCGATAAACAATATAATGATGGACCATTGTCACTTCAAAGAGTGGGAACAATATCATTTAGTTTTGTGGACTATCATAATGTTGGTTGTGTAAGACCCAAAATCATAAACTCTGTTTATTTAGTTGATGGAAGTGCTAATGACAAAACATAATTAATGATGCAATTGATGACGACGACATAAAGGCTGGAATTTGAGCAGATAGATTCAGAATCTCTTCAATTTAAAGTTCCAAATGGCATAACAGGATCAAATACCCAATAAGCTAGTAATAGAACACAACTGACCGACGACATTTGAGCATTCTATATACATGAAGGTGTAAAGATTTCATGATGTGATCGAAAATGACGTTGACTTACTTACATTTTAAGCCAAGTTGAAGGTTTTCGATATTTTCATTCATCTTATCTAGATAACCTATACCTGTGTTTTGTTCTTCTTTGCTAATACCTTCTATCGGACTTAATACAAGCACCTTGCCATTGGGAATCTCTTGAGCAATAACATTAGCAAGACGAGGATCAGCTAACTCTTCAGAATATATCGTGTCTAGTCCCATATCTCTTGCAAGAGTAATTACTTGTTGCAGTCGTTGTGGTAATATTTCTGCCTCAGGGGAAAGACCCTGAATGCTATGTTGAGTCAAACCATATCTATCTGCAAAATAGCCAAATGCATCATGAAATGCTATAAAGTCTTTCTTTTCACAGTTTGATAGTCTTTCTCTTATAGTTCTGTCTAAGTCATCAAGTTCTGTTATGAAACTATTAGCGTTTTTATTATAGTATTCAGCATTATTAGGATCTATCCTAATTAACCCACCACGAATTTGTTCAACTTGTTGTTTTGCTAAAATAGGGTCTAACCAAATGTGAGGATCAAATGAGACTTCATCACCATGTTCATTTTCTTCTGTATGTCTATCAGTGGCTGCAGTCAGGTTCAGTCCTTTACTTATATCAAGCACAAATTTGGCATTCAGATTCACTAGTCTTTCTCCTTCAAATCCTGCACCATTAAAGACAACCATATCTGCTGTCTGTGCATTTTGTACCTGTTGAACAGTAGGGTCAAAATCATGGGGTTCGGTTCCAAATGGAATTAAAGTTGTTACTTCGACTCTATCTCCACCGACTTTTTTGACAAATTCAAAGATTGGAAAAAAGGATGCAACTACTTGTACCTTATCTGTGTTATTCGAAATAGCAGGGCCGAGACTCACAGTACTGTTTTCACGAGCAGCACTTGTATTTCCCCCATCCTTTGAAGTGGCATCTGCATGTAGTAGAACTGGAGCGAATAAAAAACAGAAAAAGACGACAAAGGTAATTGTAAAGACTATCGATTTGTTGTATTGAGTCATGACAGCCAGATAATATTATTAACTATTTATAGATATGTTAATAATTTCTAATATTTGCCTTATATATAGTTAATAATATCTTACTACCTATCTAATGACATTACGCTTTACGGTTATTTGCAATTACCATATGCTACGGTAAATACATAGAACCTAGGTAATGAATAGGGAGTCCAGCTCTTCAGTATTTCTGAACAAAAGAAAGGGGGAAGAGACGACGACATAATAGCTGCTAAAAGCACAATGTTGTGTATTGTTTTCAGTGATGAAATCGCAAATAATCATTGAAATGAAATATAGATAGATAAACACGAGAAGCCTAGCTTAAGACCTGGTATTTGCTACTTGCAATAACAAATCTACAATGCATTAAAACTGGACAGAAGACCATTTTCCACTTATCCAAAAGTATTGTTACCATTTAACTTTAAAAGAAAAGAAGCTACCGAAGTATAATCCATATTTGATAAACCCAATACTTCTGAGGCTCTGTAGACAGTGTGAGCTGAAGTAGTAGTTGGAAGTACGAGACCTGTGTTATGTGCAGTATGCAATGCCAAATTCAGATCCTTTACCATATTCATAAGGTGAAATGATGTGGTATAGTCGTCGTTCACAATTTTTGGTCCTTTGTTTTCACTTATTCCTGTTTTAAAGTAGGTGGAATTAAAAATCTTGATGAAGATATTTGGATCTATATTATTTCCTTTTACAAATACTAATCCTTCGGCAAGTGCAAGAGCAATCAATGAAATATTAATATTAACCGCCAGCTTGAGTATGCTAGCCGTACCGTGATTAGATCCTACGTAAAAGATTTGTTTACCTATGTCTTTAAGAATAGATTCAGATTGATCATAATCGGTCTTATCACCGGCTGCAATCAGTATTAATTCCCCCCTTTCTGCTGCAGATATTCCTCCTAAAATTGGGACTGAGATCATTTTTATCCCTTTGCTAGAGTAAAGATCTGCTATTTTATTGGATTCATCCGGGGCAATAGTACTGCATTGTATGACAACAAGATCCGCCTTTGGGTTCTCAATCAATCCACCTCTCTCAAAAGAAACATTTGATACAGCTTCATAGTCCTTTACACAAATTAAGGCTATATCACAATTACATCCTATATCCGATGGTTGATTAGCCACACCTAAAGTAATTGAACTGTTAGCACTTCTTAGCTTCTCTGCTTTAGACCTGTCTCTATTAAAAACTGTAACTTTATGGCCTTTATGTGCTAGTCTAAGCGCTATCCGCGATCCCATCAGTCCGGTACCAACTATACCAATATTCATACACGAACAGAAAGTCTGTTTAAAATAAATACTATACAGCTAACTCAACATCTAGTAATAAAAAAATAACTGGTCGGCTGGTAGATTTTTTATTCGTAATTCAACAGAACAGAACTAAGATTGGGGCGGTATCTTGGACTTGAGTAGGACTTTTAAGTGGATAATGCAAATGTTATATTATATCAAATAATGGAATATAACAACTTCAGATATGCTATTATTCTTCTTATTTTCGTCATTAGTGGATGCTTTTCTACCAATGAAATGGTCGCCAACAGTCCTGCAACTTTGGGTAGTACCTTTACACAACAAGACGAAAAACAAGATAGTGATATTAAAATCAAGGAAGTAGGTGAATTCATTGATTCGGATGGAATACTTAATGTAGTGGGTGTTGTAGATAACAATGGCATAGTACCAGTTAATGTTGTGGTAGGATTAAACATCACCAAAGATACAAGCAAGAATAAACAGCTTGATTTAGCCAGCAATTCTGCTCTCTCTTCTCCTATCTCACTTAGCTCTAAAACTTCTGAGGACAATACTTCGGTCTCTACTCTGACAGAATCGCTGTATGGTAAAGTTATTTACCCTAAAACTGGCGCTCCTTTTAAATTTAAAGTAGAGGCAGGAAATCATGTTTTAGCTCAACCATTCGTAGAGGAGGTAAGGGAACTACCATCACCATCCTATACCGATATTTTGGTCCTTAATTATTCTAATATAGCTGTTGGAGAGGAAAAAACACTTGTGGGAACCATCAAGAATACTGGTCCATTTGAAGTAAATAATGTGTACATCTATGCATCAATTCATAACTCAAACAGGACCCAAATAGATTCTGCAAAAAGTCCTGTGATCCCAGTCATTCAGCCTGGAGAAGAAGTTCAGTTCAAAGTCGAGCCTGATCCGGCAATAAAGTCGCAGGCGTTTTATTATAGTTGCGCAGGGTTAGACTACGATTCTCCTATTACTACTCTGGCTACAGGTGATGGTGGCTTTATTCCTTACACGCTGGAAGGACTAGCTAAAATAACTGAGATTAGATATGAAAATGCTTCAAACAGTATTGTTTTTGGAGTTGACCATTATAATCCAGATGGGGGATTGATTACGCTTAAATTGCCTCAAATGAATCACAATGAGAAGCCTAGTGTATTGATGGATGAACTGCCTTATAGCGGAGATGACGCAAAGATAACAAGTGACGGAAAGACAATATATATAGATATTTTTGTTCCACCAGAAGAACACCAAGTACAGGTCAAGGGCATATCATCCATGACATGATTCAATGTATGCATGCCATTCTGTATCCTGGTAAGCATTTACAGGATACGTCAATTAGTACTATCTATATCACGACCTTAGATACATCCAATTAGGTAAAAAGGAGCTATTGATTACCTAGCTTTCACTCATACATTATCCTATCCGACATATATAGACCTGTATGTATGCCGATGGCTGATGCTAGAGAGGTACGACGCCTGTTCTAGTATAATAATGATGGTTGAATATATCATATCATTTTAATATAGTAATGTGCATACGTGAATACGAACATAAGAATATCATTATCGCCAAAAGAATTATCCAATAACAGAAATTGGAAAAATGTTGTTTCAAAACTAGTGGATGAATGTGGCAATGAATCAGATATCACCAAGAAAATAAATCTTTTTTGCAAGATAAACTCCGTACTGCCAAGGAGTTATCAAATCAATATTCCATCACTTATTACAGATGATTACATAGACACAGCTCTGTACAGAATATATCAGAACATCCAGACTGACAGTACAGCTGCAGTCTAGAGAAAGCAATGTAGATCCTTGGATATGATGTTCATCTCTCTCTTCTTTCTATTGATCTTACGACAGCGTCTTAATTAACGCTGTGATCAATAGATCTACTCAGTTCAGAAGTTTTAAAATGGTCTTATTTAAGGGTAATCGCTATTCTTGTTATTATTATTATTGTTATTATTATTGTCGATGCTATTATTGTATCATTGCTTTATTCTAAATGATTAAACATCCTTTGGATATCAGGCAAATATATATGCTAAACATCCTCTTCGCCACCGTATGCTAACAGATAGGATTTACCATCTTTTACAGTCCATATTTCTGTAGCCATATTCGTAACACCGCCATGTGAGAATTTGTAAGTTATTCTATGTACCGGATTGTTTTCAGATAGAGTGATATAGAGATAGAGTGGTGTAGATTTCTCATATAGAACCTGAAGGTCGGGATAGGTTGAATTGATACAACTACCACCGCTAAACCATTATGCGTGTTTTGGTCGTCTTGTCTGACATAATCACTCTGGTTAGAGGCAAAATCCACTATAACATATCCGTATTGTAGAATAACCTGCAAAGATCCTGCTATAATCTCCCAATCAGATGGATACTGCATAGTTATTTTGTATTTTGCATTTTCATAGGTTAAATCCCGGACGCGTACACAGGTAGTTCTCATTCGATTAAGGATCGATAACCATTGTAGCAATAACAGCGAGAGGAAACAATACAACCTTTGAGAATCCGCGACCTTACAAATTAAAGACAATAAGCTACTTCTAGATTTACATATCTTAAAAATACTCATATTCCCTCTATAGAATAGTACACAAACTAAACCTGTTATTTGAAAATTTTGTATCTTAAATGAAATATGCTCATCCCGCATTTTATCTCTATTATCTTTATAGGAGGATTTTGTTTTCTATTACAAGTGCTCGAAAACACTGATTTGAACAATATTAAAAGATGTCCAAAGCGTAGAAGCTATCAAATCAGAATAATACTTAGTACATTTGTCGTTATAAGCCTTACATTATTTCCTTCGAGCACTCAAATGCTTGCACAAGAGCAATTTTTAACTTATGAAGATATTACAACAGGAATAAGTATCCAGTTTCCTTCAAACTGGGAAAAGACAGTAAACTTTGATAACTTTATCACCTTCAGGGCCCCACCTGAAACTGATACCCGAATATATCCTGCGGCGCTTGGTTTAAAAATTCAAGAGTTAACTTCCAAAAACGTAGTCTTGCAAGAAGTCACAAAGGTCCAGATATCAGAATTAAAAAAGAGTAGTCCGAATCTAGAATTTTCAGAATCAACACCTACTACTCTGGCAGGCAAGGCTGCATACAAAGTAGTATTTACTGCAACCGATAATAATCAAGTTGAACGTAAGGCAATGCAGCTTTGGACAATAATTGACAATAAAGCAATTTTGGTAACGTACAAAGCACAGCCCGATAAATACTCCACTTACTTGCCAACCATAGAACGAATGATTGGCTCTCTACAAGTTAAAAGTGAGGCGAGCTAGCATCGGTACGATCAAGGGTAGCAATGACATATCCGAGCATTTAATAATTTTTAACTAGAATCATATGAATAGTTTTGATTAACGTCATACGCGCAACAATAATTCTAAATAAGTATATTTGGCCTGCAGAGAACTTGGATAAATACAAAAAATCACAAGTCTTTTTAACCTGAACATAACTAACGGTTATGATACCAAATCAATGTACACCGGGGTTCCAAGGGCAGTGGCAGGAACCGTAATAACTAATAGTGGAACCATTAGTAAATAGGTTGATATTATTGCTATCTCGAATGATTATTTAGAAGATATTATTTAAATTTTACAAAAGAATGCTCTATTTGGGATGAATATTCAAATTACGACTATTCTTTCATTCTTCATTGCAAATATAATATATAATACCCATTGAAGTGTTGAGTTAAAAGGAGCATTTAATGCCCTCCAAGAGAAAAAGGATTGAGTATAATAGGTAAGTGTCCCAGATGTCATAAACATCCATTGCTAGAATATTTAATATTCAGGAAGTTAGCAAAAAGCAAAAGATCGTTATATCTGCCAGGGGTGTAGTGCACTGTATCTTATATCTATTATTATTCATAATACATGTTGAAACTCCATTATTTTTAAGAAAACTACTTAAAATGTCATGAGCATCCGCCAAGTTATGAATTATAAAACCATAATGGCAACTATTCTTGCCATTACCGCAATAGCAGCTACATCTATGAGCCTTAGCACAGCAGCATATGCACAGTCGGATAGAGCTTTTGAAGACGAGGAAGGAAATGATAGAGGATTATGCACTGCTGACAAGAAGATACATGAAAGCGCTCCAGAAAAGACAGATGAGAACTTTCACGAAAGCGAAGCTGGAGAAGATGTTCCAGAGTTCATACAAAGATGTGAACATCTTCCATAAAATGCTTCCACAGGTTGCTTTGACGAGATTCAACTAAATCAAATAGCAAAAAGTAGACAAACCCACTTTTTTTATTTAATCGCTGAATAAGTATTGACTGGTAAAAAAGATCCTAATGATATTGATAAAAAAGTATATTTCATATTATGCCCTTCGTGTTTTTGGTGTGCTTCATACTTTAACTTCGGTGAAATGACAATTGTTAGTTGTCCTATGTGTCACAGTAATCGTATAGACCAATTACCTGTATCAATCGATAAGGCCTGACTATA
>JALZGI010000256.1 GCA_030861105.1 Thermoproteota archaeon | reverse complement strand
CTATTAAGACTTTAGAAAAAGGCATTATATCAACATCAACCCACATTCTAGACCAAGATTAGACGAAGTAACGGTAGGACTTCCAGCGTCATATGGGAATAACCTTCACCTTTTAGCCAAAATTCTTCATATTATTGTAACCATTGCTCTGTCATTTATGATTATATGGGATAGCTGATGAAAGCGTAAGGCATAAGCAACGCCTATCGGTGTCAGAAGAAATAGAGCCGACAGTTACGTCGATTCAGCATAATATAGCTGCAGAAGTGGAGCTAAGGCATACACCAGAATTGCGCGGGGTTTTTCGCCAGCTCGCAAAGGAAAGGACCAACCGTTTTACCTTTTACAATACCACAGAGACGGAATAAACCTTCTAGGAATCATTAATGAAGAAAATTATTGAATCTTCCAGGAGAGAACTCGAAGATAGTTACCTCTAATAAGAACTTGCAGTAGATCACTCTCAAACATTACATTCTTTCATCTTTCATAGCAAATATACCATACAAAATCCGTTTGGAGTTTCAATCTTTGTCCTTAAATCATATTTGTTTGTCTATGGTGTCGGCTTCCACATTTGACTGGTCTCGTTTTCTTCCTTTCGATATGCAATCTTTAGCCATATAGGAGTTATAATAGTTGTTAGTGCGACCATTATAATTACAGTTGTATAGATATCTGCAGATAATGCTCCCGAAGATACACCTACTCCTGCTACAATTAAACCAACTTCTCCCCTAGATACCATACCTATTCCGACCCTCATTGCTCTACTTTTGTTCTTTAAGAAGATCAATGCAGGTAATCCACATCCGAAAAATTTTGTAACAACGGCAATTGCAATTATGATTCCCGATAGATACAAAACTTCAATATTAACACCTCTTAGGTCTACTTGCGCCCCTATAATTGCAAAAAATAATGGAACAAATATAATTCCTAATTTAGATACATATTCTCCGATTTGTTTGATAACCCTGGTGCTGGCTACTGCCATTCCTACGGAGAAAGAACCTACTATAGGTGATAGTCCTACAAATGCCGCTAAACCTGCTGCTCCAAAAAATGCTGCTGTTGTGACACCTTCTACACTTCCCTCTGAACGCCATAGTCGCTCAATATGCAATATCCTTGGAATAATTAGAACAGATCCAATCAATATCACTGCAAATAGTCCTAGAATTTTTAGAATGAGAAAAATAATATCCATAATGGCAGGTGTCATATCTTCTCCTGTCTGCACCATTGTTGTGACAACGGATAATGCTGCTATAGCAAGGATGTCGTCAACAATTGCAGCTCCTAATATAAGGCGGGCCTCTTTTGTTTGCATTTTACCAAGTTCAGTCAATACTTGAACTGTTATGGCTATGCTAGTTGCTGTTAATGCTGTGGCTACTAACATAGATTCAATTGCTTCTAGACCAAATGTTAGAAATACATAAAAGCCTACAAAAAATGGGATTATCACACCTAGTGAGCCCACCGTAAACGATGCGGCTCCACCTCTCAAAAATTCTCTAGGGGTAATCTCAAGACCAGCTATGAAAAGAATTACGATAGCCGCAATTTCTCCTATATGCTTGACAGTCTCATCTAATACAACTAGAGGTTCTCCATTGAAAATTGGGAGCCCGCCCAAAGCAAATGGGCCTACTATAATGCCAGCTAATAATTCTCCAAGGACAACGGGCATCCTTATTCTATGAAATAATTCTGCAAACAACTTCGCCGTAAAAAGTAAAATGGCTAGGGAGATTACTATATGCACAAGTGATAGGCTGGATTCTGCGACTTCGACTGTCATTGTATTCTTGTCTCTTCTTTTAGATTATATCCTACTATTCCAGGCTAGAAGGAAGCATCTGAATAATTCCTACCTAAAACAGACTTTTAGGCTGTTCATCTTCTGACTCATATAGATAGCCTAATACTGTCTGTGCAATATCTCCGGGAGACAAATGGCTCTTGGCTAACACTACTATTAGTCTCTCTGATTCGTATATCTTAATTATTCTTACCTTATCATACTCCAAAATATCCCAGAGATGTTGACCCAGTGGTTGATCCTTTGTGCTTTTATTTTTATTCTCAAACCTTATGTTTAAGGTAGTTATAATAGTTTCTGTGAAAGAGCGGTCAATGTTTGCGTCCTCCGCTATGAATAAATCAGATATCTTGCCGGTGGAATCAACAATAAAGACAGCCAAAATTCTCTCATCTACCTCGACTATATGTTTGGCCTTATCATAAGAAGTAGACATTATATGGTGTAAAAACAAAAATGACATCTAGTATTTACTTATTGCCATCAGTATACTAGGTCCCTTAATTTCCTGTAGCCAAGACCTACTGCTCCTATTTCTGCGGCAGCAGCAGAGATAAGTAAGTTATGTAATTGTCTCAAATCTTTTGTATTTTTAATCATACTATAATTGAGGCTGCAGGGAGTCCCCGGAACAACTCTGGTGTCATGACACCGTGTTGTTTCTTTCTCCTTAACTGAAATCATGTATGAAGTGCTAACTATTAACAGTTATCAATTTATAAGTTGGAAAGAATATTCAGAAAATATTCGATTTGTGAATGAGGTGATCAAACTATGGGGAATAATAATTCCTTCATCTTTATTATTGTAGTTCTTAACTGTCAAAATGTATGTATTGATGGTGACAAGCGATAAATTTTTTGTTAAAGTAGCAATAGAGGAATCAAACAGGGGAATAGTGGTGTTAATCAACTCCTACCCCGATATGCTTTTGTCAGGCTCCTTTGAGCTAGACTTATAACATATCTATCCTCTTTTGCTATATTATAATACAACTTTCTGGTATATGAAGACTGGAGGCAAGCGGCTAGCAAAAACTGAAGCTTGTGTTATGATTGCTAAGGAGAAAATTAAAAGTGATGTGTATTTTAGCAATAAGCACAATAGCACTGCAACAAAAGTGAGAGGAAAGGTAGTTATTTTGTTGCAAGTTATTTATTTATTAAACGAATCATCTGCTACCTGTAGCGTATTCTTTTGCACCTGTAAAGTCAATAGCTATACAAGGTTCACTTCCAATAACCCATGCATTGTGCCCAGGTGGAACTACTATCGTATCTCCTGGCCCAGCCTCACCCTCAGCTCCATCATCCATTACAACTTTCATTCTTCCTGAGATAATATACATCGTATGAGGAGCTTGACAATTAGATGTTTTAGCGATTGGTTTTACACACTTTTCCCAGCTCCATCCTGGTTCAAATATTGCTCTACCTATAGTAACATCCCCTAAGTTAGCGACATCAATCTTTCCTTTCTCAAATGTACGCGTTTCATCTGGTGAAGAATCCAAGTTTTTCTTCTGCATTTTCGCTGGTATTGTTGCCATTATCTTTGGTTTTATGGTAGTTTAATTATAAGGATTACTGCATGAATGGTATTTGAGGCATAAACCAAATCATCAAAGTAGTTATTGAAGTGCCTGCTTCTGGTAACTCACTTTCTTGTAGTGGATGTATAGAAATATTCATACCAATAGTGTACTATTCTACTGAGTAGTTAGCCTCTATTGTATAGAAATATCTGATTCTTCTTGCTGCTGTCTTTTATTATCTTCCTCGATTTTCTTTTTCTTTCTAAGCTTCCTAACTTGTTCAAGTATTTCACTTAATTGTTCTTCAGATAACTTAGATATTTTTGAATCACATTCAATGCCTTTGGCATCTAATACCTGTTCGGTAAGTAAAACTATCTCATCCTTATGTTGCTGTTCTTCTAAATTAAGTAGACTATTGCTCATAAAACGAAAGAACGCAAATTCACTCATCTAGCTAATAATATGTGTTAAACTTATTATTATTATTTTTTCATATAAGTTGATATTGGTGTTGATAGATATTTTCCTGGATGTCTTTGGACCTGAAGATTGATTGAGTCAATGACATATCAAGCTGAAAATTGCTTAAAACTACTTGCGGGGCATTAAAAATATACCATTTTATTTCATGACCGTATCATCCTTCGTATCCATATTCATCTGCATGCTATTGTCTTCACTGCCCGTATTCATTCCCATATTCATTCCCATATTCATCCCATTATCCATCTCCATGTCTTTGTTACTGTTTCCTGTAATATCCATCATAGTCATATCTCCAGTTGGGACTTTCATTATACCAAATAATACCAAAGCTCCTAAAATCACAAAACCAACGCCCGTACTTCTGGCAATCCATCTACCTCCTTTAATCCAAATCTTCTCTCCAAATATTATAGCAGCGAACAAAGCCATCCATAACAAATTCATCCAACCTAGTGCCACCATAAGTAAAAAGTAAGGCCAACAGCATCCAAGACAGTATAACCCATGGTACATCCCCATTTTCATTGCTCCAACAGTTCCACGGCTCCATCTTCTCATAAAGAAACTCATCGGTGATTCACAATATCCAAGACACTTAGTTTTTAATGGACTGAACTGATATAGCCCTGATATGACTAGTAATGCTCCAAAGACAACATTTATAGTAATAATCATAGATTCTGTCAAAAAATAATTCATTGGAATAGACCAGCCTATAAGAATAGCAATACCAGTCAAAGCCCATACCAAAAGGTACGACCCAACAAATAATATCATCTTGAATGAATAGGGTGACCAAAAAGATATTGACGATAGTATTCCATTCCTTCTTTTCTCTTTCATTCTATTTTGTTCTTCATTATCATCTTCACCGACTACAAGCGATGATGACTTTCCTTTCCCTTTCCCTTTCCTCTGTGTTAATGCTTCATCATTACTACCAAGTGTATTGTTGCTAGTTTTAATCAATCTATCATAAAGAAGAACCATGGGAGAAATTGCTGGAAACATCATAGCAGCCATTCCTGCTGTCCAAATTACTGTAAATAATGATAATGCTATCGGGTTATAAAACATCATCATTGTAGACATCATAATGTTATATTGCTGTGCAGATATTATCCACATTATGACCGAGACAAACACTAGTGAAATTATCAATATTGTCTGAATTTTATTCAAATACTATGAACTCGGCTTTATTGTTACATGCATGACTATTTATTTTGAGTGGTGGTTACCAAGAGCATTAAATAACACAAGGAAGTATGATATATCATAAGTCACACGTATTCTTACTAATGAATTTACTGTCTTGAACATATTGGCGTCTGAAGAAGAAAAGCCAGCATCACTCATGTCACCTGTAATCATTACTATTAAGATAGACAGCCCAATTTCAAATCTATCTCATCAAAAAATTTGACAAAAAGATCGACAAAAATTTTTAAGTAAGATAACTAGCAGCTTATCAATTATCCAATAGTATTTCCTACTACTAATAATGCTGAAATCTTGTTTACTACGGTCTCTACACTGATAGGTTTAGTGGGTAAAGCCATCAGCTCCATAATCTAAAACTCTTGTCTTTTCACTTTCATCTTCCGCTACTGCTAAGATCTTGATACCAGGGTTAATTCCTTTAGCATTAACTATGACCATGCCTCCTCTGTCTGCGGCTATTGCGCCATCTACAAGCAAAACATCAACTTTACCTTCAAATTCCTCTAGCTTGCTCAGACATTCATTAGCACTAAAAGTTTTATAGACTTCATATTCCTTGAGGACAAGTGTAGCCGCAATTAGTATATGCACATCTTTATTTTCATTTGCAATTAAAATCCCTATCTTCTGTTTACCCAAACCAGTATCAGTATCGTCTCAGTATGTAGTCATCCAATAAATGATTATCGATTCTATTTAGAACAGCAAATCCATGAATCAGCTATTCTGGAATAATAAATGAAAATGTAGCACCTTTTCCATCAGCATTATTTTCAGCCCATATTCTGCCTCCATGGGCTTCAACAATATTTCTGGATACAAATAGTCCTAGACCGGTACCTCCAGAGTCTGTTGAAACAAACTTTGAGAATAGCTTTGGTAGTATTACTGGAGACAGTCCAGTACCAGTGTTTAATACTAACCTGAATTTCACCATTATCGTCATTATTATGTTTGATTTGTGTGGTAGAGATTGTTATTTCTCCTCTCGCAGTAAATTTAATGGCATTGTTCAACAGATTAGAAATGACTCTTCCCACTCTAACTTTGTCTGCTACTAAAAAGACATCTTTTGGTTCATATAGAAGTCTGACATCCTTACTTCCCTTTACTGATAGTAGGTTGTTATAGTCATCTATGATATCTGTTAGTATATGTTTCACGTTAAACTGTTTTTGTCTAGCTGTAGCGTTTGATTTTCAATTTTTGCATCTTCTAAAATATTTCCTGCTAGCTGGTCTAGTCTTTTTGCATTATAGATAATTCCTCTAATCTCTTTTCTTTCCCCTATATCCTCTTGAAGTATTTCCGAATATCCAACTATTGGCATAATGGGTGTTTTAAGCTCGTGAGCCGCGATATTTATGAAAAGTTGAAGTTTTGAAATCTCCTCTCTTAGCTTCTCTATAGTTTGTAAAAGTTGCTGGTTTGAATGATTGAGATTTTCTACCATTTCCCCTAGGGAATCATCGGATCCTCCATCGCATCTGCAGGGAAAGAAGACGAAGGTGAATTCATTATTCCATCACTTTTGACACGACCTATCTATTACGCTCACCTCATGTGCAAAATACGTTATAAACCTATTATGAACAGTAGCTGCTGTTTTTGGGTCAGATATCGCTCAGATAAAATAGCCTCATCAAAATTGACGTATTAGACTTGTCACCTTCGTCTTCATCATCTTCATTATTATGAAGACTGCTAGCTATGATTACTAGCTATAATTAAAACTAACTAATTCATCGCAAGATTACATTTATTTTATCTGCAAGTTCTTTGATGCCAATCGGTTTATGTATAATATTTTGTCTAGTAACCAACTCGGGAGGCAGCATCTTGCTAATTTCTTCATACGATATTGCAAACGCTGTAATAAAACATACTTTGACTTTGATATCATTCATTCGTACTGCAAGATAAAACTTAAAACCGTCTAGCTTTGGCATCTTAATATCAACTAACATAAGATCATAAAAACCAGGTTTGAATTCTTGCAAAGCTACCTGGGGATCATTATATGATTCAATATGGAATCCCTCTCTTTCTAATCCCTTCCTTTATTAATAATGTGATATCTGCGTCATCATCTACGACAAGAATTTTTTTTCTGTTAGCTTTCATCGTTTTGCCATCCTACAGAAATACAGAAACAAACAATACCAGAATGTCACCAAAGCAGCTGGTGTAGTTCATTAAAACAGTATGAGTTGGGTCTCCAGCTTCCTATCTCAACTATATTTACTATGTTTTCTAGAATTTATTCTTGCCAGTCCGTATTGCAAGAGATATTTCTCATCTTTAAAGTCTGTTGATTTGTAGTAGTATTTATTGACAATAAATGAAATCAACATCCAAATTGCAGAATTTACCATGATTGAAAATATAAAACCATAATAATAAGTCATTATTACACCAGTAATTGTACCGCCTATAAGAAATGGGAGTTGTCGTTTAATAATTTTTTTTAATGTTGCATCCAATCTTATCTTTCTCTTTGTATAATAATGCACTACTTTGCTTATGAAGATATAATATGGGGAGTATTTCTGAAGCCAAAGTAATAGTTGACAGCTGTTTGATAGTCAAGCAGATCTGAGCCTGCTTCAGTTGTAAAGGCACACCATTCAGGATTAGAGATATCTTCTGATTTTTCAGTAATCACTATACCACAATTGCTACAAAAAATCTCACCTGATTCAGGGTCGGTAATTACGTCTGTATCACTATTGTTATTGTCATTATTATGGCAAACAGGACAAAAGCTTGTTGTTAGTATTTTCTTATTGTTTTGTTCTTGGATTCCTACTATTACCGTATAGGTAACATCACTGTAATGCTATTAAACTACCTCAATACAGTAACAAATAGTAAAAGTATTTATTACTACCATTTTAATTCGGTTAGACCTATCTTTTTGATACCAAAACGATTTATCTTGTTTAATACAAACAGCAAATATCAGCCTCTCTCTACTTCTATATCCAAGGAAAGGAAAGCAAGATATGCATGTGAAAAATGTGGTCAATTGTTTAATACTTGGAAGAACCTACGTCTTCACAAGATTAAGCTGCACTCATATTAGGTACGACCAAAAGATTAGACATTAGCCAGAAACCGAATTCTTTTCTAGAATTATCATAATAGCCTGCTTTTTGAGTCGTTTCTCTACCCTTTCTTCGAAAAAAACACACTTTTTGCAATTGAGAATTATTTGCTATGGGATTGGTATAATTACTTGGCTGATTGTTGTCATAAAATAAAGCAGGAGTTAGAATATTATGATTATAATATCCCGATCTACGATACAATATTTTTTTGGAATAAGGTTCAAAAACATGATGAGAAGTTACTATTACACCTCAAGAAACAATTCAACCTACATAATATCGATTCCTGTGAAATTGAAAAGAATGGCGACAAGGATGACACAATAACTATCAAAACTTCCACTGCACCTATCTTACTCGGATACGACTGAGACAGAGAGAAAGTAATAGCAATATCCAACGTTGGGGGTAAATTCAAAGAAATAGAATATAGTGCGTCCAAACTTGGCCCAGACATTTTAGTTGGTATGGATACACCAGATGAAAAGTTATCGGGGGTATAGTTAGTGACGCTAAAAAGCAGATGCAACAGCTAATTTATGAATTTGTTTATGAATTATCATCGTCTATATCCGATTCAGAAAAAAGCCAAGAATTTTCGTACTACTGTAAAATTCTATCACAAGATAAGAAATTTATGGCTGAGGTAGAAGACATATACAAAAACAGACATGAAGGTTTTGGGAAAGGTTATCGGATGCTCACAGCTAATAATTCCTCATAATCATTACTAATGTAAATACAGTTAATTTTTTATCCTGTGGTTTCTAATATCATTTACCTGATCTAACTTGGATTGTAGACATTTTATGCATTGCCTGCTACCTGAATATAGTACCTATAATCACAATCTTTCCCACAGGTAATTATAATAGGTCCTTTCCTGTCAGAATATGGAGTAAGATGTATTTACAGATTGATCACCTGTATTGTACTGCATAAAGAATAGTGAAGAACATACAAGATGTAATATGACCCGATATAATGAAAACAGAGTACATATTATTCTGAATAATGACGGTCTGGTAAACTATTATGGAAAAATACTGGCACATACAGAAGCAAATCAATATTTTGATTTGTTAATGCGGAACATTTTATGGAAAAACGATGAGGTCATCATTTTTGGTAAGCATATTGTTACTAAAAGAAAAATTGCATGGTATGGCGATTCTGACTACTTGTACACCTATTCAAATACAACAAAACAAGCATTAGCTTGGACAAAAGAGCTCTGTGAACTTAAACAAATAGTAGAAGAATTTGCAGGAACGACATTTAATTCCTGTTTATTAAACTTATATCATAATGGAGATGAGGGTATGGGCTGGCATAGTGATGATGAAGAATACCTCGGAAAGAATAATACTATTGCCTCACTGAGTCTTGGAGCTGAACGAAAATTTTTGTTTAAGCATAAGCAGAGTAAACAAATAGTTTCACTTGTACTTGAACATGGCAGCTTGCTTATTATGAAAGATGTTACCCAAGCAAATTGGTTACATAGTCTGGCTAAGTCTAAAAACGTAACCCAGCCCAGAATTAACCTAACTTTTCGAACGATCGTTAAACTACAATAGGCAGCAGCTTTAAACCTAATGGATCTTTATTGAGTGGTCGCTCCGGGTGAAATTTCATAAATGATACCATCATCAAATGACAGGACATACAGATTTCCATCTGGCCCAGTCTCAATGTCAGTTATTCCTCCAAACCCACTTCCAAAAGTTATCGCAGACAATTCATCTTCACTATCCACTACCAGGTCAGACAAACCAGATTGTTGTTGAGTTGTATCTAGACTTATTCCATCTCTATTTTCATTTACTTCAAAGAAGTAAAGATTCCCTCTTGCTATATCGCCTACAAAAATATTGTTTGTATATCTTTCACCTAGATTTGGAGAATCGAAAAATTCTATATCAGTTGGTGCAACAGGCTCTGCCCAACTGAAAAGTGGGTCTGCATAATGTGAACCAGGAAAGTTAACTAGGTCATCTTCAGTATCTCCACTTAACGAGATAGGACCCATAATTGTCTGCCACCCGCTGTTAAAACCTGGTCTGACTAAATTTATCTCATCATAACTAGCAGGACCGTTTTCTGTGTCCCATAAATTACCGGTAAGAGGATCAAAGTCCATACCAAAGCTATTTCTGACACCATACGCATAGTATTTGCTTAATGCGTCAATACCACCTCCAGTAAAAGGATTATCGGGCGGAGCTGATCCATCTGCTGGATTTATTCTAAATATACTGCCAGTATCATCTGGAGGTGGACCATCCTGAAAATTCTGGAGTTGACCATCATGGTTCAGGTCGCCAATTACTGCATACAGATAACCATCTGGTCCAATGATTATTTTGCCACCATCATGGTTTGGACCTGGTTCGCCTGGCAGATCCAAAATCAGAGTAGGATTGATAAGAGTCTCCCCATTCAATTGATATTTGTAAATTCTGTTTCTTAGAGGATCTTCTTCGGTATAATATAGAAATACATTCCTATTGGTAGTACCTTGGCCATCATCATTGCTGGGATTTGAAACAGCAATGCCTAGCAATCCCCGCTCACTTTCTGTATTAACTGGTATTTGTAATACTGGCTGCTCCTGCAAAATGCCATTTGAAACAAGACGAACACTTCCTTCCTTTTCCAAAACTAAAATATTGTTATCATCTAGAAATGCCATGCTAGTAGGAGAAGATAACCCTTCTACAGCTGCCTCTACGTTTAGAGCACTATCGCTAATAGAAGCTTGTCCATATGCCGTTTGAGCAAGTAATTTGAAAAATGTCATCGTACTTATCGAAAGAATCATTGCAATCAAAACAACTAATAGTACACTAGAAACTCTCTTTCCTTGAATCAACGAAAAGATCTAAAAAATATAGTATATTAAGGCAACACTGCTGCATTATCAAGCAAGTGATATTGTCAAGGTCAGACATGTTTGTCAAGGACTGTCAAAAGTGTCTAGTATATTCCCTGAAACACGATTACCATTTTTTTGTTCGGACCTATGTCAGCATATTCTAGTAATCCTAAGGGTAATAAGTCGTCTCTACCCTCCACTTGTCCACAGAGAACTTTAGAGTAAAAATAATATTATTACATCTCCAATAATGTTTTCAACACCATTTACCTCAGTCTTTTCTTTAGGACACTTCTCTTCTGATAATCTCCTAAATCAAATAAATGATTGAGTGTCCACAAAATCATATTTGTTTCAGCAAAAAAGTCCTCATTTATGTGGTATGAAAGATTGTGGGAAGACCACTTTGGATAAATCCTTATAGATATGAAATGGTTTTACAAGATAAATGAAATAGGATTATGTATCAATAGGAGTGAAATCTACAAGATAACTGAGGATTCTAACATGCCAAATCGTGTAAAGGAACAAATACAGAAAATCTTATACACTAGTCCAAATGCAATGGCAATATCCTAGCAACAGACTTTCATTTTACACGTCAATAGAAGAATCAAGGTAGGTGAATAATCTTATCTTGCTATCATATATCGAGGCAATTATCCCTTTTTTTAAATAGATATGATAGCCATCTTTGATCTCTCTGTGATTTCATGCTTGTTTGCAAATCCTGCTGTTGCTGCAACTATGTATTTAGCAGGTTCTGTATTCTTATATGTACAATTGGCTGTATCTAAAGTATTTTTGCATGGAGAAGCACCTTCCACCATATACACTATACTCCCTTCCTCATTAAACCATATTAAATCAAGATCATATTCAATATTCAATAGCCACATAGAATACAAGTCTGATCTTTCATAAACTAGAATCATTGCAGAATTATAGGGTAGCTGTTGTTCTCTGAACATTAACCACCTTTGCCTTTCTGCATCAGACTCTGCAATTTCTACCTTAATTACATTTTGATCTATCCTAATCGTTCCTTCAGGAAAGGCTGTATTCTTATATTTAATGTCTGAAGGGATAAAAATTAAGCCGACTACTCCAATGATTACTGCCACAATAATCGCCGGTGCCAAGACAGCCACCTTCTGAACCATATTCTTATAATAATTAATGAAGAATGATCTTATGAAAGTATACTTTGTCAAAGTGGGAAGACCTGAAACCTTAAATCCTGATATTAGAACCTACGTCAATAAATGATCATCCAGATTTAATAGGGGAGTGTGTTGGAAGTTCAGGAGATTTAACTGGAGGAAGATATCGACTATTAGATAATATCTATAGAATCTCTACATTTATGTCATTTTTCAGCATATGGGTTACAACTGCGATCTTAATGAACTATTATAGAGAGAAACTCATTAATGCAATTGTATATTGGGTCATACTCTCTATTCCACTTGTTTACTTCATAATAACTTACTTTTATCAGTATGTCCTAGGTAA
>JALZGI010000240.1 GCA_030861105.1 Thermoproteota archaeon | reverse complement strand
TTATTAAGGTAAATTGCTCCCAGCAAACTACAATTCCCAACGTTTATGCTGTTGGAGATGTTGATACGGATAGGCATTATGTTGTCTTTGCTGCAGCCAGTGGTGCAGTTGCAGCAATATCAATTTATGAGAAATTATTGAAAGATGCAATTAGGAACACAAAGGAGAACTCCTAGTATATCTATAGTTAATCATGATGTATTGCTAAGCTGATCTAGTTCCAGTATTGCAGCCAGTGCAAGCTTTGTCACTGAAGATAAATATTCTATATCAAGTGTAGAAGCAGTGTCAGATACATTATGGTAATGTGGATTAAGCTCTGATCCCCCATCATGAAGACCTACGACTATGTTGCCCGCAGCCTCAAAAGGAATAAGGTCTGTTTTTCCGAGCGTTCGCAACGAGGTCTGTATATTGGTGTACTCTTGGGCTATATTTTCGATAAACTGTGCTGCGTTCAAAGAAAAAATATCATTTGCTCTAACCTTATTTCCATAATCATATTCTATAACCACTTGATTTAGTCCACGGGGAGGGTAACCAATCATATCCAAATTCATAATCATATCTACCTCTGTATCATTAGCACGCAGATCTTGTGCGTAGGCTTTAGATCCCCATTGACCTTGTTCCTCCCCGGAGAATAGGACAAATTGTATATCGTTCTTTAGATTAATCCTGGAAAGAATCCTAGCAAGTTCTAGAACCGCGGCTACACCACTAGCATTATCGTCTGCTCCTGGAGCTCTTGCATTAGTCTGATTGATATTTTGCATTCGACTGTCATAATGTGCCGAAATCAGGATAAGGTGATTATTGTTGTTTTTTTCAGTAACCATTGAGCCTTCTTTATTACAAACAACATTTTTTAGACTGTAACTAGTCCCCTGATCCGCCTGGGAAAAATTGTGCAAGTGAACCTCGTCTTCACAAATGTTTTGAAGCTCTCTGAAGAGCCAGTATGCAACACTTTCAATATATTCTGATTTAGTATGGCGAGTATGAAATGACGACAGGCTGTTTACCCAATCTTCGAGCTTAGTAGAATTGACTAGATTTATAATAGCATGCTTTTTATCAAAGTCTTCTTCTTTGTACTCTTCCTCCCGTTGGATACTTAGACAAATAACAACGGAAATAAGACACCCATTATAATCACTGTTGTTTCCATTTTCGGTTGCATATACAGCAGTAATGCTTATTGAGTTTAATGAACTAACGAAGCTAGAGATTATAATCATAGTAGACAAGAAGAAGACTACAAAGATTTGTGTCGTCCAAGTTAACGAATGTATATTCCTATGCAATGATAGCGAATGTATGTACCTCAAGATACATTAAATTTTTAATTTGCAAGAATAATCCTGAGGACTTAACTCCTATGCCTGAATGTAAATGGAAAAGTCCATTGAGTGCACATATTCTCATTATCAGAGTGAAAGTATAGCAAATAAGGCAACTATGATAAAAAGACTGTCATTGGAATTGAAACTAAAGGAACGGTTTAGCGGAGAGGAAGATAACCTGATTGTAATTGGATTATTTCAATTGTTTCAATAAGTATGTATGACAATAGATGTTATGGACTTTGAGGATATTGTCAGGAAGAGAAAAATGGTAAGGAAGTATAAACAAAATAAACCTTTACCTGACAAAATAATATCAAAACTCATTAGAAATGCTCACAGATCACCTAGTGCGGGACATACACAGGTTCAAGAGTTCATCATAGTAAAAGAACCCTTGACAAAGAACAAGCTGAGAGCGGCGGCTGTCGACCAAGAATATGTTGAAGAGGCACCTCTATTAATTGTAGTGTGTTCTAATACCTCGCGTTCTGTTGGTCGATATGGTAACCGAGGAAGGGAGTTCTACAGCATAATTGACGGAGCGTTTGCTTCAATGCTCATCTTGCTTACAGCAGTCAATGAGGGTATTGGTGCATGTTTTGTTGGAGCATTTGATGACGCAAAGGTATCTAAAATTCTGGAGATACCCAGAGATGTCAGACCAATTGGAATTATATGTCTTGGCTACCCTGACGAAGAGCCAGTAAGGATTGAAAGAATTGCTCTTAGTCAATTAGTGTATTATGATAAATATGGAAATACAAAGTACAGATAGAAAATAGATGGCGGTAATATGACAGATAATTAAGAAAGACAAGAAATGCCGTACGTTAGTTCGTACAGCAAAAGAGGTCCTGGCTATGTTAGCCTGATGTTAGCCTGCGAAATGAATTAGAGGGAACTTCAACTGTGAAACCTTCCGGATCAATTATCTTTGCAAGAATTTCTAATCCAGTGATTGTTCTTGGTCCCGGTTTACTAAAATAGGCATTGGCATCCACTGCATAAACTTCATTTCTTTGTACTGCCCGCAACAATTTCCATTTATCATTATTATTGTTCAGCCTTTCTGCTTCCATTGAGGTTCTGTCTATATCAAATCCACAGGGCATTAAAATGATTTTATCTGGGTTGAACTCCATAATTTCTTCTATTGACACTCGACGTGATGATTGTCCCGCAGCACTTAAACCATTGATACCTCCTGCTATATCCACCATCTGTGGAATCCAATGACCTGCAATAAAGAACGGATCAATCCATTCAATGCAAACTATTTTTGGATTGACTTCATTTGCCGAGTTCTCCGTACCATTAGTTTTATGGACTTTTGAGGCTAATCTTTTTTCTCCAACTATCCTTCTTGTATTGTCAATTCTACTTTGCAACGATGCTACGAGTTTGCGACCCTCACTTACTC
>JALZGI010000227.1 GCA_030861105.1 Thermoproteota archaeon | reverse complement strand
TCATACTCTTCGTGGCCAGAAAGAACCAACATATCGTTAGGGCCGAGAAAGGCGATAGCGGTTGGCAATGTTAATCCCTCATAGATGGGTTCTATCTTGATCCTTGTATTATTACCATATATCTCTCCATCTTCACTTGAAAAAGCTACATTACTAATAGGGGAGCTGTCTAACCGCCGTAGTATCGTAAGTCTAGTCTTGCTCATATTGCTCCTGTGCAGTTGTTCTTTCATGGTGCTATTTTACTGCATGCTTGCGGATCCTGAACACCTCAAGATTACTTTCGTAGGAACGCTGGTGCTTGCTCAGTATATGTAGCTCTGTCACCTCAAACCACAGTTACATCTGCGTTCGTTTCATTTTGATCATATAGAACTGTCTTGAATGATTCCACAGTATTATCCCAACTAAATTGCCTTGAGAATTCAAGTGCATATCTGCTATATTCGGAAAGACGCTCAGAATCTCTAAGTAATGAGATTGCCTGTTTGGCCATCGCGTCGGGAGATCTTTCTGTAACGGTGATTCCCGTTTCACCATGCCTTATGGAGTCTCGTAGCCCGTGCACATCATATCCTATCGCAGGGGTACCCATGGCATTAGCTTCAGTCACAACTAATCCCCATCCTTCACGTACGGCTGGTACAAGAATAATGTGAGCTCGGCTCAATAGATCATATTTATTTTCATTTGAAATATACCCATAGAAAGTGACATCATTAGTATTGAATGATTCAAGTTTTTTCTTAAAATATCCCTCTCCAATTATCCACATTTTTGCATCACGTATTTCACGCTTGATAATAGAAAAAGCCTTTAATGCATGGTGAGGAAGCTTTGCCTTTTTTAACCTTCCTATAAAAACTACAGTTGGATCAGCTTCTTTCTCTTTCGGATTCGATAGAGGCTTAACCTTCAAACCAGGTGGCACAACAAATACTTTTTTGAAACCTATCTCTTCCAAATCCATCTTGGTGGAGTTGGATGGAACCACTGTTATTGTATTCTTGTAGTTTGACAACCACTTATTTTCAAGATAGTAATAGCCAAGATAATTAATAGGAAACTTCGTTTCATAGAACCAGAATTCACGTGCTAGCTGATGGATTAGGGCTATTACTCGTTTTTCTCCGACCACGTTAGGAGTAAAAAACGGTCTAGTATTGATCTCATCGATTATAAGGTCATAATGGTGCTTATAAGCACTCAAATAATTTTTGGCCTCTCTGTATACTGTATATCTGTTACCCTCTCTAATAATCTCTACACCATCGATATTTTCATTTAGTTGACAACTCTGAAACCTTGAAGTGAAGAGTGTCATCTCGTGACCTGCCTTTGCAAGTCTTATCATTACCTCGTGAGTATAATGCTCAGCCCCGCCAGCCTCAGGGTTTAGAATATCCTTCCAATTGAGCCATAATATACGCATTAGTTACGTAATTGCGCAATTTTCCTATTAAATTGTTCTCTTCTGGGAGCACCCACTCAGATCGTGGGTGGCATAATATTTGGTAGTTTGTAATGATGTGCCTATATTCTGAACGGGCAAACTCAGCTAAATAAGCAGTCAATACATGACCTTTTACCCAATCATTAAGCGTATAGTCCAATGAGATAAGCAGGGGCTTTTAATGATAAAAGTAATGATGATAAAAGCTTATCACGTGTTATTTTTCTACTACCTGTTTTTCTACTACGTGTTTTTCTTCTTATGAGGTCATTGTAGTATCCATTTGCTATTAGTGCTCTTGTAGATCTTCCATATCTGAAGTTCTTTTTCCAAAGATCTAAGATGGTTGCTGGTTCATTATGATATACTGCATTAGGTAAAATTTTTACCTTGTCGGAAAGCCTCCAAGCCTCGTAGTAGATAATTGCGTGATCATGAGCAACTACTGTAGGAAGAAGCTGCTTCGGGATAGCCTCAAATGCACGGTCTAGCAAAGTCCTTTTATAGAATCTGGCAAGCAATGTTCCATAGATTGGATGTAATTGTATTTGGGCTTCGTTGTGGATGATTCTCCTGTCAGCCTCAAACAATTTTTGGATCAACGTGTTGTGAATGTAGCTCGTCTCTCCTAAGCAGATCATATCATAATCATTAAAAAGTGGCAGGGACCTTTCTAGGGTTTCCTCTAGCAAAAGTTGGTCAGAATCTAGCATTAGCACAAATTCTCCTGACGCAGCTTTGCATCCCAAGTATCTAGCTCCTAGTAGTTTCCAATCTGTAACTATCACTTTGCAACCTCTGGCGGCTGCTACTTTAGTTGTATCATCAGTACTTTTGCTATCAACAATTATTGTTTCAATATTTTGATATGATTGGTTTTGAATTGCAGATAAACATCGTTCTATAGTGTTAGAAGAATTTCTTGTTGGAATTATAATTGACACTAGAGGTTGCAAGATAATCCCTCCAAAGTTGTATTATTTTGATAATAATATGACATAGGGCCAATGCTCATACGTAAAATAAAAATATATTTGCTTTGGAATCCTACATTTGAAATCTATCATTGGATCGAAAAAATTTAGGGCTCTAAGCCTACGAATTTGCTCCTTTACGATTATTTCGACTTTGTATTAATTTGAGGATTTGTATTATTGCTTTGAGTGACATGTTAGATCTCCTCCCAATCAACCGGACAACCAGAGAAGTGAATAAAAATATCCATAATTACAACAAGTACTAAACCTAAAAAATGGATATCAATAGACTGAAATTGCAAATCATAGATCTTCTTTTTTCAAGGGCTCTAACGCAACGCTCTATTTTGAATTAAGAGAGATAAGAACGTCGTTGGAGATTATCAAAGAGGAAGATACTGATTCCCGCAATTGCGGTTCAACAGGTAAGCGCACTATCAGTTATCTCATTTTGAATGCATGATTTTGCGTGTCAGATTAGCAGAGGTGATCTAAGAGTCTATGGCTATGGCGATATCTCTAACTTACATTCCTAGCATATTATCACGCATTGAGCTAAAAGGGATCAAAAATTGGCATTTATCTGGTTTATTTAGTAGAGTTATAGCAGAACGCTAGATATAAATTGGGTTCGAAAAGTGGTCAATTTTCTGACAATGGATGTTTTTGTATCTAAAATTAGCGAGAATCCACGAGAAAGATTCAAGTGGTTACTAGAGGCCAGCGCTCCTTTAAGTCCTCTCCATAACATATGTATTAAAGCAAATCTCAACGATTATAGAAGATGGGAAACGGCATCTACAACGGATCCCTATCTTTTAGACATCTTGCTGGATTTACTAAAATCTAATTATCCTTCTGCAAATATTACTGTACTTGAAAATGATGCAACAGGAGTCAATGCAGATAATATCGCGGCATTTCTGGGAATAGATAAAGTGATTGACAAGCATAAATGCACATTCTTAAATGTAGCGCGTGGAGACTGGATAAGTACAAATATAGATGGACTACATTTTAAACAGTTAGATATACCTTCAATATTAAGAGCATGTGATTTGTTTATTACTTTTCCCAAACTCAAGTCACATGTGAAAACAAAATTGACATGTAGTCTAAAAAATCAAATGGGCTTGTTCCGTCCTAAAAGAAAGATAGCTTACCATCATGTTTTAGACGATTTAATAGTAGATTGCAATCTTGCGATGAAACCCGATCTTACCATTGTGGATGCGAATTTAGCTATGGAGGGCAATTACGGTCCCACATATGGGTCTCCAAAAAAACTTGGTCTCTTGATAGCTAGTAGAGATCTAGTAGCTGCTGATTCCTTTTGCGCGCGGCTATTTGGCCTCAACCCCAAATCAATATCCCACATTAAAAAAGCTGCTGATAAGAAACTAGGCAGTACAAAATTTAAAGTTGTCGCTGATTTCCAGTTCGATTATAGAGAATATAAGCTGAGATTTAGCCGACCTCTTTACTATATGATTCGAAGAGTTGCCAGCGGTCTACAAAAATGAAGATTGCGTTAGTTGGGACAGGGACTATTTCAGAGTCAATTCATATTCCTATTCTGCAATCTATTCCTAATGTTGATTTGATCGCCATTTGTGATAGTAACCAGAAGCAATTGGAGAGAGTCGCTAACAAGTTTCGCATTCTCAAGAAATTTTCGGATGTTGATAGTTTGCTCAAATCCTGTGATGTGGATATAATAGATATCGCAACACCAGGATTTACTCATTTTGATATTGCAAGAAAAGCAATTTCACTAGGTATTAATAC
>JALZGI010000213.1 GCA_030861105.1 Thermoproteota archaeon | reverse complement strand
AATATAAAGATAACAATAGATGTGAATGTGTAACATAGTTTTGTTTGCTGTAGGGATCAAAGAGGATCTGAAGGTATTTGCCTATATCTAGTCTGACCATTTGATTTAGCCATCAGCACAGCAGTATCCACAATCGCAGGCTTGGTTACCAAATGCCTCGCAATCACTGATACCTTGATGTTGTTGTTGATTCATATTTATGGTAACACAATATGGATACAAAATACTTGCTAAACAATAGCTATGATTATAACGAACAAGCCTAATAATCATAAGTCTTAAGCAGTAAAGATATTGGGTTTGGCTTGAATCAAGCGTATCAAAATTCAGGATATGCTAAGCGAATCAATAAACTCTGAGTTCATGAGCATGGACGTTTGCTACAGCTGCAAATTATAAGTAAACCATTTTTTTACCGTTTAAACTAGATCGGGGATGCTCGAAATACTTGTTTCTCCTAATCCAAAACTTGCGATATAAATAAGAATTTTCCCTAGGTATAGAGTAATGGTGCTAGAAAGTTTACCTAAAGAAATTTGCTTTTTGTTGGGAATTTTTTCTGTAGACTAGGCTATAAATACTACATTTTATGCAACCTAACTAACTTTGATAGACGCTAATAAATTTCAGGACAATGGATATCTAAAAGTAGCAACAAAAAAGACTTGCAAGAAGGTGGCCTTCTCAAAGTTGACCCTGGTAGCACAACAATCGTCTTAGCAATGATTTGATGTAAAAATCCACGCTATGGACGCAGTTTGTTATCATGAAGGTGGACCTTTAGAAGAGGGCGCCCTTGATGGATATAATTTGACGTGCCCTTGGCCTTACGCAATTTTTGAATTGCGAAATGCAAAGATTCAGATCAAACTGTTTGGGCTACCGATCTTAATTCTTATGCAGTACAAATAGACGAAGAATCAGGCGATATATATGTAAACCCTAAAGTTGGCGGAAAAGATAAACATAAAGTGTCTACTCAACCATCAGCAGAAGAAAAAGTAACTGAGACTACACAACAATTGCAAGAGCAGAGAAAACGAAGTGAAAACAAGCCTTCTCGGTTTAATCTTAGATTATTAGAAAAGCAAAAAGTTGAAGGTACAGACATAATGTCATTTAGGCTTACCAAGTAAGAGGAACAAGTGCAAGAAGAACAACAACAAGGACAAAATGGCAAAAGACAGCTGGAGTGTTCTGCAGTACAAACTTGCATTTTTTGATATAGGTGGTGTCTATGACGATCCAGAGGGTCCAATTAGACATTTTACTATAGCCTCTTCTCCTACTGAAGATTTTGTTATGATTAGTACTAAAAATTAGAGATACCCCTTACAAAAAGAGGCTTGCATCACTGGAGGAAGGTACTGCAATAGTTAAGATACGGGGTCCTGAAGGAAAATTCACTTTATGCGAAGATGACTCAAAACCTGCTGTATTTCTTGCTGGTGGTATAGGTATAACCCCGTTTAGAAGTATGACAAAATATGCTACGGACAAACAACTGCCAATAAGAATAGTGTGGTTCGATCCTAGTCTAAATCAGACCAATATCCTTTACAAAAAAGAATTTGATGAATGTGCTGATATAAAACAAGAATTTGAAGATTGTATAAACACCATTACTGAAGAAAGAGGGGGAGAAGAGCAACCAGCTCAAAAATCTTCTCTTTCCTCTTCCGAAGCAGCAACTTGGAATGGAGAAAGGGGGTAGAATAGATAAATCAATGCTAAGTAGATATTTGTCTGATAATGATATAAAAAATTCTATATTCTATATCTGTGGTCCTCCTGGTATGGTCAAGGTGATGCAAAACCTAGTCCAAAATGAAAAGTTTGGTGTTATAGTAGTTAGGCAGTTATAATAATTGTTTCAGACCTTCTATAATATACTGTATGGCAATCGCTGCAAGAAAGATTGCAAATATGCGTGTTGCTACCGTAGATCCCCTACTTCCGAGAATCTTTAATAGAGGATTTTCTACATGTAGCACAAGATAGGTCACCAACACAACAAATACGATTGATATTATTGATACTATCCAACCATATGTCTGTAACGATATCATCACTGTAGTAATAGCTCCAGGTCCTGCTAGCAATGGAAATGCTAAGGGAACTATTCCAGAATCTGTAGATACAGAAGAGCCGCTATACCTCCATTCTCCATGTGTAAGAAATTCAATTGAAATTATAAACAGTAATATTCCACCTGCGACCATAAAGCTATAAATGGTAATCCCAAAAATAGAAAGTAGCTGAATACCAGCCACTGCAAAGATTGTAAGCAATACTGCAGTTGTAACGATAGCATTTTTCGAAACTAATCTTTTGTTTTGTTTTTCCATCCGTTTTGTTAAAGTAACGAATAATGGAACTTTGCCTATAGGATTAACTACAACAAAAAGAGAAATGACAGCCTTTACAAGGTCTTCTCCAAAGGTATCGGATGTTGCGAATATGCTAGAAAAATTGTTATATATAAAATTGACAAATTCTTGTATTTGTAAAGAAACACTTGCAAACGGACTGTCAGGAGCTGCATTTTTATCAGACAGTGATACTGCATTGAAGTAATAGATTGCCGAGGTTACAGAACCGATAATTGAACATAACAGGAGTGTAACTAATATGATTTTAGATTTTGATGCTCCATAAAAAAATCGGCTCCTTAAAGAAACAGGCATCTGTCATCAAATCATCTACTCAATGCAAAGACTATATGTCTTTAATTTGCGGTCTTCTTTATCATAAGCAGCGCGAATATACATTAATATACATAGACGTTTTGTATCTCTTTGTCATAAGTGTTTCCCTCTTGTCAACTATCTTAGCAGCTGTTTGACTTCTATACCAAGCTACATTAACAAATGATCCTGCTAATGTATGTCCAACGGAATTTTAAAGTGGCTAAGCTTGTTTCTTGCCAGTTACTTCATAACATTCTGATATATTTTCAAATCCCTTTATTGGTCTCTCTATGGGTATAGTCTTAAGATTGAATTGGTCTTCAATTCTTGTTTTTGTGAATGGCGATACAATAATTTGGTCTTTATTAGCAACGGATTCTAGTCTGCTAGCTAAATTTACATTGCTGCCTACTGTTGTAAATTGATCTCTTACTTCTGTCAATATGAGTCCTACCAATACACTCCCAGTGTTCATTCCGCACCTCAAATCGGTAGATATTTCTTGGTGTCCAGTCTTTGTTATCCAAAGATTAATCCATTCTAATTTCATATCATCAAAAAAATCCCTTAGCTCTATAGCCGCATTAACTGCACTAATCGCACCATTTTTTCCATTATCATCAATATCCGTATCCTTATAACCAAAAAAAGCCATTATTCCATCTCCCATGAACTTGTCAAGTACGCCGTCATACTTTCGGATTATTAATGCTGCTTCAGAAAAATATTCTCTTAGAAATTCTACAATTAACTCTTTATGAGACTTGAGCTTCTCGCATAAGATAGAAAATCCACTTATATCCCAAAATACAATAGTTAGAATCTTATTTTGCAGAGTTACTAATTCTGGATCGCGTATTTGCTCCAATACGACAGGATCAACATATTTTTCTAAGCTAGTATGCATTCTTTTAAATTCTGGAGAGCTCTCGGAAACCACTGCAGATTCAAGAAGTTGTAAACGCTGTTCATCATCGAGTAAACCTTCTTCCCTTGACAATACGATTACTGCTCCTCTCTCATTGGGATGCAGGGAGCAAAAATAGGAGATGCTGCTTGCTGTTTCTTTGGCATTATTAAAGGTTATAGAGCTTGTTTTCCCCGCATGGATTTCTCCAGTATCAAATACGCCATCAGAGATAAGAG
>JALZGI010000184.1 GCA_030861105.1 Thermoproteota archaeon | reverse complement strand
TTATAGTTTCTAGCCCCCATAATTCGACGAATCCTTTTGCTAGCCCCTGGTCAAAGGAGGAAGAGCCACCGTAAGTCGACATGTTGCCTCTATAAAGAGAGTATTCCGATTCTCTGCCTGTTACACGCAAACATCTATTATGCATTTTCAGTTTAACTTTTCCATTGACCCTTTCTTGGGTTTCATCTATAAACCTATCCAGGTCCACCCGTAGAGGATCGTACCATAGCCCTGAATAAACAAGCCAGCTCCAGCTCTCTTCTACAATTGCCTTAAAACGGAGCTCATGGCTGGTCAATACCATTTTCTCTAGATCTTTGTGTGATTCAATAATAGCAACCGCGGCTGGAGCTTCATAGACCTCCCTAGATTTTATGCCTACAATTCTATCTTCAATATGATCTATAACACCAACCCCATGGGAGCCAACAATGAGTGTCAGCTTCTCAATCAGATCATTTATTTGTGCCTTGTTTCCATCGATTGCAACAGGGATCCCCTTTTCAAATTCTATTTCAATTTCATCTGTATCATCCTTATTGAATGATACGAATCGGAACGCATCCTGGGGTGGTTCAAGAAAGGCATCCTCCAAGTTGCCGCCTTCAATGGACCTTCCCCAGATGTTCTCGTCTATGCTGTATTTTTTTGCTTCGTTGCTGACTGGGATATTATGTTCTTTGGCGAATTTTATCTCAACATCCCTTGAAAGATCCATATCCCTTATTGGGGCAATGATCTTGAGGCTCGGATCTTTGGCTCGGATCGCGAGATCAAACCGCACTTGGTCATTACCCTTCCCAGTACAACCGTGTGCCACATATGGGGCGTTTTCTTTCAGAGCAACTTCTACCAGCTTGGAAGCAATCAGTGGTCTAGCCAGTGCAGTGCCCAATGGGTACTTGTTCTGGTACAAGCCATTGGCTTTGATCGAAGGAATCACGTATTCTGTTGCAAATTCTTTCCTAAGGTCGATAAAAATATGCTTCAGACAACCAGCAGAATGGGCCCTTTTCTCGATTTCATTGAAGTTGTCATTCTGGCCACAGTCAACCGTTAATGTAATGACATCCAAGTTATATGCGATCTGCAAATATTTTATGCAAACTGTGGTATCCAAGCCACCCGAATAGGCAAGAACAACCTTCTCTTTAACCATACTATAGGCGCTTCCTTTTATAGAATTTAATTTATATCTTGTGCTTCATAGGGTTCGAAGATATGAAACGATGACGAAAGCGACAGGAAACTCAATCCCTTTCTCTAAAGCCAGAACACTACCGATAGAGTAATGTGTTCCTATTAACGTAATATCTCAATAGTTGTTAATTTGCTATGCATTCTCGGTATACACTAGATGAAATAAAGCACAAAGTTACTAGTCTTTTGCAGGGGAACAGCTCTGGACTATCGGGCATTGAAATCGCAGAAAGAACTGGGATAAACAGGATGACTATCTCCAAATATCTAAACATCCTCTTGACACTTGGTCTTGTTAGGAGGAAAAAAGCTGGACCGGTCAATATATGGTATCTTAACTCCGGCATCACTGACCTTGAATTTCCTATCAATTACCTAGAGGTACAACAGAACTTCATGACGGCTATTTTCCAAAATGACTCCGATAAGTCACGAGGGGTTATCATAAGTGCACTAAATTCGACTCCTGACAAAACAAAAATCCTAAGCGATGTCATACTCCCTACTTACAATACCCTGAATGAAATTTATAATAGAGGTCGGATTGGGACAACTGAGAGGACATCAATACTAACCAACCTATTGGAAACCGTTGAAATGATAAAGTTTAATTCTCAGATAGAAACCACGAAGCAAAATGCCCATATAATGTTTGTGGCTGGTTCTGAAGACGCCATTATTTTGGCAAAGGTTGGCGACCTTACGCTCAAAACACTTGGATGGAATTCTGCATATCTGGGAAATGTTGAAAGATTGATAGATCCTTTCTTTGATTTAGATTTCCAACGTTTTATTGTGAAGTCATGGAGCGAGAAAAGAGGCTTGATGATATTGTGCATCTTTTCATTTCAGGAGAGTTCTCTACGTTTCCTTTCCCTTGCCTCAAGCTCCCTAAAATCAAAGCTTAGGGGAGAACTGTATGTTATTATACTTACCTCGCCAGAGGCGGCAAAAAAACATGAAGATATAGGATCAGATGCAGCATTTAGTAATCTGCAGGCTTTAATTGATTGGTGTGAGAAAAAATATGAAATAAGGAGTGGATAATAATCTGTAAGTGATGTTTGACAGAATGATTACTAAGCCAAGCTGATTGTTTTGACTATTCGCTGGTTAGCATCTCCTCCAGCTATATCTCGCTGCGCTTATAAATTAAGTAAGTAGCAATTTTGGATTCCCGTAGGCCCACAAATACTTTTATTAGGATGAGAGCCGAGGGTTAGTACTTGGTGAATTTCTGTCCCGAATGCGGCGGCGATTTAAAGTTTGATCCTGCCAGTAAAGATCTGATTTGCAAAAGCTGCGGTTTGTTTGCTTCTAGGGAAAAACTGGAAGAATTGAGGGACAAAGAAAGGGAACATCTTAAAGATGCAAGGAAGAACCTGCACGATGACTACCTCGAGTGGTGGCAGACCTCAAAAAAAGATAAACAAACTAGTGGATTATAACCCCAGCGTCTGCGATAGACTACATCGTCAAAAATTGTGTTTCTCTGGCCTCTTTCGAGAAGACGTGTGGTAATAG
>JALZGI010000166.1 GCA_030861105.1 Thermoproteota archaeon | reverse complement strand
ATGCTACCACTTAACTTTATGACTACTCTTTTTCTTCCTACGTCATAATTATTGTTGTGTTCCATAAAGTTCTCTCCACAATGACTCCTCGCTTCCAAGCACTTTCTTAGTACTTTCCTCTACTGTATTTCTGTTTTCAGCAGTTGTATATACCCTTAACATATCTAATGAGCCAGCAATTGAAGCAATAAGGGGAATTTCTGAGACAGGCGTTTCGTATTCGTGTTCTTTTTCAATAAGTACTATTGAACTAATCTCTTCCTTAGTTGGAGTTTTTGGTATAGATGAGGCACTTGAAGCATCTACAAAAACAGTATTCTCTTCTTTGAGTTGTGCAATTTCAGATATCTGAGTTTCTAATCCATACAATGTTTTGGCATGCAATTTTCTATTTAGCTTGTCGTGAGAGTGCAGAAACTTTTCAAATACGCATTTCAGTAATTTTCGAGACTTATAATCTTGAGCTAATTTAACTGCGCTTTTGTTATAGTTACCAAGTAAACATATCTGTTCAAGGGTAATCTCATCGGTAAGATTTAGGTAGTTATTCAATGTTTTATTAGTCAGGTTAAGTTGTTCATCGGCAAGCATTATTGAATGCAATACCATTACCTCTGCTGATCGCACTGTTTTATGAAAATATACTGCCTTATACATTTCATAGCGGGAGATTAACATTGATTCCAACGAATATAATGCTGACTTACTAATAGCCAGATGTCCCTCAGATGTTACTTCAAAGGAACTTATCAATCTATGATAGTCAATTTTGCCGTACTCGACCCCTGTAAATAGGCCATCTCTTGGTAAGTAATCCATCATATCTGCAGATAGTTCTCCGGCTATGATTTCGTTAAAGAACTTTATATTTGACTGTCCAAACGATAACCTGCAAATATCAGATGAATCATAACCGTATTTTCCTAAAATATCGCTAATTTCACTCTGAGATATAATTTGCTTACCCATATCTTCATGGTTCACATTATATCTTTCCATCAAGACTTCTTCAAATAAATGAGAGAATGGGCCATGACCTATGTCATGTAAAAGTGCTGCCAGGCGTAATTGCTGAACCTTGTCTTCGTCATCAAGATATCCTTTTGCAAGAAGCGTTTCTCCAGCATAGCCTGCAAGATGCATAGTGCCTATTGAGTGTTCAAATCTAGAATGTTGTGCGCTGGGATATACTAAATGTGCACCTGCGAGCTGTCTAATCCTTCTTAACCGTTGAAAAATTACAGTATCAACAATTTCCCTCTCAGGCTCAGAAAATCGTATGTAGCGATGTATGGGGTCAGTTATTTCTCCTGCGAACCTCATAACAGTTGTCTACCATTGTTAGCGATAGAAGAAATTAAACTTTGAGTGACGGACTGATTGTGACCAAAAGCGAGGATAATTCTCGCTCATCACCGCCTTGAATGAATTGTTCACTATCTTGTTAGAGGATAGCGCTGACTAAACTTTCAAGATGTCTTTCACAATATTCATTATTTCATTGTGCACTTGCTCAGTTGTCTTCTCGCCGTCTACTACTTTCCAATTAAATCGCTTCGCAAGTATATGATAGTTTTTGTTTACTTTCGTTAGCAATTTCTTGGGCATTACGTTATACCATTCTTTATACTGTCGCGTTCGTTGATAAGATGTATTCGGATTAACCCTAAGGATAATAACAATATCCTCCTTTGGTAAACCTTTGTCTAAATTAAGTAGCCACTCAAGATCTAAATCATGAGATACCCCATACACTATATTCGATTGATAGTATCGATTCATGATGATTATATTATCCTTTTCTATCATGCTTTCAATTTCATTCTTCTTCTCCCAACGATTGGCTGATAGTAACATGTGTGTCAATTCAATAGCATAATTTCGTTTTCCGTCGAAAAAGGCCTTAATCTCTTGTCCAATTGGAGTTGTGTAATCTGGAAAACTCATCATTGTACATCTTCTCCCAGAAAGTTTGAGTGCATCTATAAGAAGCCTAGATTGAGTATATTTTCCAGCCTTATCTATACCTTCAACTACTATAATCTTGCCTTTGTTCAACGTCAAGACTACAAATTAGCAAAAATAAAAATGTTGAAAAAGTGTCAAAACCACTGCAATTCATAAACCATCTCATGGAGTCTCGCACTGATAGAGGCTGTTTTTAAGGATGTTTTACTTTTTGATGTATATGTATAACGTAACGAATTCCAGTATAGTTTACAGAAGTCATTGGCTTGTATTATATGAAGACCGGGTAAGAAAAATTGACGGCGTAAATGGAGTGTTTAATAGGGTCAGCGTGCAAGACTCTAGTATTATAGTACCTATATTCAAAGATGGTTCTCTTTTAATGGTTGAAAATTACCGACATGGAGCAAGAACAACCCTACTAGAGTTACCAGGAGGGCTAGTAGATTCTGACGAGGAGCCAAGAGCTGCTGCAAGACGGGAATTGCTGGAGGAAACTGGATACGGATCTGACACACTTGAATATGTAAATTGGAATTATACGTGGCCAGGGAGAGCTACACAAAAGAATTTCGTATTTGTAGCTAAAGGACTTAAGAAACTTGGTAAGCCACATCTAGAAGAGTTTGAATACACAAGAATTCGAAAGCTATCAAAAGAAATGGTGATTCGAGAGATTAGATCTGGCAAGATAAGGAGCGCTATATCAATTTCTGCAATACTTTATACACTCAATAAATTGTGAATTAAGGTGAATGGATAATAACAACACTTAAAGTTTGAAAATAATGCACTTCAGTTTTCATCGAATATTGATACTATATATCTTGGTTTTTCTTATCTCTCAGAGTGAGTCGTATCCATGGAAAGACCATTTATATTCTTTGACCTTGGACAGACACTAGTTGATGAATGGGAGTTTATTGATCACCTAGATCATAAATTATTAGAAGTACTAAACGGATTCGGAGCTAAAATCGACCTTCGGAATTACAGGGCAATCAGGGACAATGTCATCAGAGATCGCAAGATAGGAAATGGCAGTGCCAGGGAACTAATTACTGAAATTTGTAACTTGATAACTCCTCGCGGTTATGCAAGGATTATTGCAGACAGATTGGATTATGATATCAATGAGGCTCGGCAAAAGTTTTTCAGATTTTATTATGATGCTCAACAAACTCTTAATGTTCTCTCGAAGTATCATAAGCTTGGGATAATAGCAAACCAATCAAGAGATATTCTGCAATTGTTAGAAAAATCAAAATGTAGAGACCTCTTTGAGGTGATTGTCTTATCCTCAGAGGTTAACATGCATAAACCAGACCCAAAAATATTTCAATTAGCTATGAATCTTGCGGGAATTAAATCAGAATCTTTTATAATGATTGGGGATAGACTCGATACAGACATAGGCCCTGCAAATAAGCTTGGCATGAAAACAGTCAGGTATACAAATTCACTCTTCAAACTCCAAGAGCCAATTGACGAATCGGAGATAGCAACATATGTTGTTAATAGTTTAAGTGAAATACCAAAAGTATTGCAAGAAATATAATCCATAGATTTTATTCAGGATTGTATAATAGCCAGTTCGAATTAATGTTATGAGTTTAGAAAATTATAATCTGCAATGGATCATAATAGCAACAGGTTTGGGATTACACAAAATATAATTAGAATACAAATTTTGACGAAAGTATATTTTGATGCATAATATCATACTAAAGGTAGCGTAATTCCTATAATTAACGTATCTATTGATTGTTAACAGTGAGACCTTTTATTTTATCAACTAGCAAATCCATTTCTTCTTCACTTAATTTTGGTCTGAAGTTAAACATTGAGTGAATAGGCCCCGCTCCATCATTAGCTGACCTCGGAACAACGTGTACATGTACATGTGGAACTTCTTGTCCTGCATCTTTTCCATTATGAATAGCTATCGTCGAGGCATTAACTTTAACTGCTTTTTCTATTATTGCAGCTAGTTTACATGCAAGGTTAAAAACGGCACACGAATATATGCTAGTCATATTCTGAATTTTAGAATAATGCCTCTTAGGGATAATAAGGCTATGTCCTAGGGCTAGTGGAAAGGCATCTAGAAATGCTAAAGCATTCTCATTTTCTCCTATAATTCTCGCTTGAATTTTACCGGAGATAATTCTGCAGAATACACAATTTGCATCTTCCATGTTTGAGTATATCTTTGGCGGAACAAATATCTTTGTTTGGCTAGGAGTATTCATTTGTTTGATGTATTGCATAAAATATATTGATTGTAACAGGTCCTCGTTTTCTTTTGTCCAACCGTGAACAGCAGAAGGTACAATAACAATACCCTTTTTAAATTAGAACACTAACTTCTTCGTTATCACACCCTTGGGTGATTAACTTTTTCCAATGGCTACGTTATATCGGTCTTTTCTATCAAGTAAAATGGATATTAGCCCATTATTTTCTGTGTGTAAAGATAGGGATCCTTAATATAAATCAAAAAGGAGCACTCAGTTTAATATTGGTATCAAACAATCATAAGAAATAAAGAGCAGAAGCGCTGTATTGACTGAATTATTTGCATAGAAGCGGGGATAATATCTGCCCAAACTATGTCATAGGGCTGTAATCGCGTGAAGCATAACCGTTCATACAAAAACGAATAATATTGTCCATTACTAATATAAATAATGATAATGAGAAATAAGAGAAGCGTTATTTTGATGGTGAAATAGAATGTCTTTTTCTTCCTCCTCCAAAGAGATGCCATTAAGGCAGCATTTAGAGGAATTACGCGCTAGAATTCTCCGGATTTTAGTTTCTATTATTATTATTATTACCTTCTCCATGAGCTTTGGAATAAGACCTTTGGAGGTAGGAGATTCCATTTTGGCGTATTATCCTCATCCTGATCCTTTTCATAATGTTGCCATTCAGCTTACTAAGTATATGCAGGAAACACTTCTCCCCCATGAAGTAAGGCTAATTCAGACTGCTCCTGGGCAGGCATTCTTTTCTCAAATATATGTTTCTGCGCTAATTGGTATAATAGGCTCTATGCCGGTGATTGTCAAAGAGATTTTTGGTTTTATTTCACCAGCTATAGAAAAAAAGACTAAAATTGGTATTATAAATATATTTGTACCAACAATCTGTCTATTTATAATCGGTATTATATTCTCCTATTTACTAGTAATACCATTTGTACTGGATTTCCTATATAGTTATGGACAAGCTATAGGAGTTGAAACTTTTCTAAATATCGATAGCTTCATCTCTTTTGTATTACAGTTCTTTTTAGGATTCGGTGTTACTTTTGAGCTTCCCATGATTATGTATGCTATTGCACTAACTGGAATAGTCGATTCCCATTTTTGGAGAAAAAATTTTAGATATGCTATTATTCTCTTTGTAATTTTTGGTGCTTTAATCACTCCTGACGGCAGTGGTATTACCATGTGGCTTGTAACATTACCAATGCTACTGCTCTATTTCATAGGAATGATTGTGATTGAAAAAAGGGAAAAAAGAGAACTTGCAAAATCACCCTTTGAAAATCTATGAGTTTTGTATCCATTAATATAAGAAATGAAAACCGATATCTATATGATAAAATAATTAACCTAATGAATTCAAGGGGCTTCTGAGTTTATTATGCTGAACCTCTAGCGTTTTCTACATGAATCAATAACCTCATTTCCAGGGTTCTATTGTTTTTAAAGTACTTTCTCGAGTCTATAAACAAACTGTTAGTTATGCTTCCAAATCTCTTGTTCCATTTTATTCTATCAGTTATACTGGGGGTCAATAGTATACTAAATATAGTTTATAAGTTTGTAAGAGTAGTAGGAGTAGAGTTGAAGCAATATATAAAAAGTCAGGAGCAGGAATCAACAAG
>JALZGI010000163.1 GCA_030861105.1 Thermoproteota archaeon | reverse complement strand
TTTGTGTTTACAGAGGCAGGAGAATACGCTTACCATTGTGAACCACATCCATGGATGACAGGCAAAGTAACTGTAGAAAGAGGACGATTCTAATAAGCAGAACAGCGGCAGAAAATCAGGGGAAGATTAAACGGACGATCTGATGATAAGGAACATCTTACTTTAGTATTTTAACAAATGCCAGTGACGAGGCGACTTCCTTGTGTTCCTGGACAAGAGCTACACGAAACTTTGCATTCGTATATCCATTATTTGCCTTATGAGAAGTTACGGCGGTAAATTCGAGTTTCTTTTCGTCTTGGAGATCTTCTCTAAAGATTGATAATCGGGCATATTGGTAATTTGTCTTCCTGCCATTCACGCTTGTGTAGTTGAAAATATCGCTTGAGTTCTCAATTTGAGAATTAATTACAATGCTATCAAACCGGCCTGAATAGCTAATGTTAATTATCCCACGAAGCTCTTGGCCTGGCATGATCTCATTTTGTAGAAGCTCAATGATGATTCCATTGTTACCATTGTTAACATTGTTAATATTCTTACTCATGCCTAAGAAAATTGGTACGCAGTAAATATTAATGTGTGTATCTGAATGCGATAAGGTGAGCTAAGCGGTCTTTTCTTTTCATTCTTGGCAACATAATTGTATCTCGAGTCACATAATTGATTTTAACTGGCTACACCTAACTAAACTTCTTAATACGTGCAATTGAACTAAGATCTATCTTACTTTAGAATTATGATAAAATTATTATTAATCCTTACAGGATCAAATAGCTGGACGTAGAACGCTATTGCCGAATTCCGATGCTCCAATGAACTTAGTAGATGTTAATGGTTACAACATACGGTTTCTCCATTATTCCAAGAAGAATTTTTCAACGAGTAAAAACGTCCTTGTTCTTTTACACGGTATTGGGGCCTCAGCGGATAGATGGTCTTACGTCACACCTACATTATCTAAATATTTCCAACTAATAATACCAGACATTGTAGGCTTTGGATATAGTGATAAACCCACCGTTGAATACACAATGGATTTTTTTGTTAACTTTTTTGAAAGTTTTCTGTCTAAGTTGAGTGTTAAGAGACTAAGCATAATTGGTTCCTCATTTGGAGGTTTTTTGGCAAGTGAATTTACCATGAAAAACCCAAACAGGGTTGATAAATTAATTTTGGCTGCTCCTGCTGGAGCGATGCGAATCTCAACTCGTATATTAGACCAATATATTATGGCTGCATTGTATCCCACATATGAAAATGCAAAGAGAGCGTTTCGGGATATGGCTCACGAGCAAAGTAATGTAACAGAAGATACCATAAGGGATTTCATGAATAGGATGAGATTACCCAATGCAAAATACGCCTTTATGTCTACGCTACTGGCCATGCGAGATTCCCAAGGCCTTACGGGAAGACTCTCCAAAATTAGCGTGCCAACTTTGCTAATATGGGGTGAAAATGACAGAATGATTCCTCTGGCGTATTCTAAAGAGTATACGGAGATACCTAAGAGTCAGCTTATAATTATCGATAGTTGCGGGCACACTCCTTTCGTGGAAAAGCCAATCGAATTCAATAATATTGTTCTAAAGTTCTTGAACGCGTAGGATACATGTATCCGTGTTCTTAATGTTCAGTTAGCCGCAATCTCTGTCAATTGTTGTTGTCATCGTCATCGCCATCATCTTCATCATTTCCATCATCTTCATCATTTCCATTGTCTCCATCATTTCCATCATTATTGTTGTTGTCGTTACTGTCTTCTTCCGCACCGTTCTGTGAGTCCTGCTCCTGGGGTGCCAATTGCGTAGCCGACGAGCTAGTCGATAGACATTCCTCATCCGCGGTATCTATTTTGCCGTCTAGATCATTATCCAAGGCATCCTCACAAACTTCTAGGGTAGCAGAAGCGAGCTGCTCTTGGTTCATGGGCTCTGGATTAGAGCCGACGACAGGGCAATTGTTGTCCTCAAAGTCCGTCAAAGTATCGGCATCATTGTCGATACCATCTGTACATATTTCCACAGGAGAACTCATTGTAGTTTCGGTTGCAGAGGTGGGTGTTCCTTGAAATAGAGGTTCCATTGGGCCCATACGTGCAGTCGACTGTAGTTCTTGTGGTGCTATTTCCTGTGCCTGGGGTGATGGTCGCGGCAGTTGTTCCGTGATTTCTTCTGGTTCTGAAGGGAGTGAGGGAATCACAGCAGGCTGTTGTACTTCTGTTCCTCCTGGAGGTTTTGTTGGCATCAAGGTCGTTTGCTGTTCTTGCTCTTCTTGCAGGACATCTGCTGAATCCTGATTTTCCTCTAACGATGTTGAGGTAATTCCTCTGTCGGCGTTTAGTTTAACTGGTAGCTCATTAGAAACGATTTCAGTTCTTATAGGATTGGTAAATACTACATTTGCTGTTACAGTTTCTATGGAGTCCTCAGTCAGAGTAGTTGCGAGCTGAAGTTTCCCAGAAGCGCTAACTGGAAATGGAGTTGGTGATGAGGACGTCTTGATTAAGGTACCATTAGAGGTGTAGACCTTCATAACTCCCTTTACCAGATCATGTACAGCCATAGGATCTTGGGTTTCATAGTTGACAACAACCTTAACTTGGTTTCCTCCCTCTGGAGATGATCGTTCAAAAGATGAGTCGTTTAGAGATAAGATAATTTCCTGTCCATGGTCTGCAAACGCATTATTGATAAAGTATAATGACAATATCGCCGGCAGAGACGATGGTAAATCTAACCCTTGTAAAAGTAATCCTAATGCTACCACCGAAGATAATGTGATTGCTAGTAGATCAGGTCTGTAAATTAGTCCTTTCTTTTGTATTGTAAGACTAATCATATCTAGTTTCAATAGACTATTCCGTACAGCTTATCTAAGCTACACGATTGATTTAATTTGACACTTCTAATAACACCTTTTCGTCATAAATGAGTGTTAAGGAATCAGCCAGAAATGAATCTGTCGATCAATTAAATGAATAATATTCCGGCTTCTAGAACTAAGTCCTATCTCAAAAAATTTAGCTATAGCCTAAACAAAAATGAGGCTATTGTCTGAAGAATTGTTGTTGAGGGACTGAGAAGAATGAGCTCCACGCTTTTGCTATATTGCTATTGAATTCTAATATTGCATCTGTTGTTCTGGTGTATATTCTGATGTTATCCCTTGCTGCATCTAGACTATTAACGGCGACTTGATTATTTACTTGAACTGTTTTTACGATATTGTTTACAATTTCATTTGTTTGGTTGCTGAATTGCTCTGCATACTGACCTACAAATGGTAAGTTGAGGCTAAAACCTCGAGCATCAGCTATGTTCTTTTGTGCTGCTAGGGTATTTTGAACTGTATTTTTGACAGCTTGTATATAGTCAAGTTGTAGATTGGATACGGACTGCGAATACTGGGGTTGTGCTTTTGCTACTTCATCTACTACTCTGTTAATACTCTGGTTTATTGTGTCATATAGGTTGTTAGCGCCGTGGGACTTTGTTGATGTTGTTGATGTTGAAGTCGAATTGCTATCTTTACTAGACATGATCTTGTTTTATATTCTATAGTATATAAACTTTGGCGATAAAAGGTATTCATTACCGTAGTAAGGCACTGAGATACAATAAATTTAGCCAGGTTAACGAGAGAACAGCTTTGATAACAAGCTCTTGACGCTGTGGTGTAATATGGTATTTAAGGGTATCAGTTACCATGGTTTATATATCATTATTGTATCTTATTATCAAATGTCAACAGTAAGAAAAGACCGCAAAGAAGACGAAACAACAACAACAACACCATCTCCATCACAAATCCAAAAAGAACAACAACAAGCCGTCAATAAGGCATTAGACGAAACAAAAGATGAAATCAAAACTGCAACAAG
>JALZGI010000157.1 GCA_030861105.1 Thermoproteota archaeon | reverse complement strand
CTTGTTGCCGACGTCATTAGTAGTGGAGCAAAATTATGTTTCACTAATGCAAGACATATGAATAATAGACAACCAAAATGAAATCAGTCGAATGATGTAAGAGTCGGTTTCTATAACTACGGAAAATGTTGTCATAGTCCTAATAGAGGATCGTAGTATAGTTGTCATCATATCCATTGAGCCACAGCAACCCATAGACAATGTATTACTAATTTGGTATCAGTTATGTGGACAAGGTTTATAATGTCATTGAATTACAGCCTAGCGCTTAGCAAATGGTCCCTCGTTAGCCTGACTGGTAAGATCTTTCCTGGCAAAGCTTTGTATGCTGGTCTTCCAATTCCTACTGCAACCATAGTACTTTTCTTCTCAGCATGCGGAGAAAAGAACTCAGTCACGGCGTCATCGAAAAAGGTCGATCCAGACGCTCCTATTCCCTGCGCGTAGGCAGACAAATAGATCTTTCCAGCAATTACTCCTGCCTCAAATTGGGATGCTCTATAGCCTCTGTTACCCAGAGCGCTAAGCACCTTGTGCAAATCTGTCATGAGAAAGAATACAGCACTGGCCTGACTAAAAAGAGATTGGCCTAAGCAAAGGTACCCAGACATTTCTCTCGAGGTCTTCGTTTTTAACGTGTCCAAAGTGTTAGAGTTTCGATTAAAAAAATATCCTCCCGCAGGTAAATCTTCTACATTATTACATATAAAGTAGACATCAATCAGCGACAAGCCTTCCCTCCCGAGGAAATCAAGTGCTATTCCTCTAGTCGAACTGTAGAGGATAGATGAAAGCGTTCTAAAAGGAATGCTATCTTTCGAAAATCTTCGAGTCGATCCACGCATTAAGATAACTTCTGCTAAGTTTCCATTAGTCGGAGAAGGGGGACTATCTTGTTGCGAAGTTAATAATATTGGACGCATATCTAAAACCCCAGCTTCACTGGGTGATGTTGGAGTATGTTTATCAGTCAGTTGCGCTGGCGATCCTATGCGGCCTAATCTAGTTCTACTGATCCATTGCGATATCTCATCTGCACTATACAATTTTGAGGCTTCGTGCAATTTCCAGATTTCAGAATAGTTCTTCTCTTGTTCAGATAAGGGACGAATTGATGGAGGAAACGTTTCAGAAATCTCCGTTACATTTTCTATTTGTTCATCGTCTTTAGAAGATAAGCCACCCCCTTGTATTCCAATATTGGCTATTATGACTGCTGCTTCTTTGCGGCTATCCAGCCGCAGGAGGCGATTAACTTTATCATCGATAAATCCCATTTTCAACTCTGTGTCAAGTCCTATTGCTGTAGTTGTAGCCAGAAGGTTGGCAGCTATTACACCCGAGTCCCAGAACCAATGTCGATACGAACGTGTTTGATACTTCCACGCATTTCGCCATGCAATAGAGGTAAGTACCAAACTCAGAGGTGAGTTTGAAAAGTGGTCCTCATTGTTTATTGCGGCTGCAGCCAGATAAGTTCTGAAGTCTCCTCTGCGAATCTGGATAAGACTAAATTCTGCTGGACAAAAATGGTACACCCCCGCCTCTAGCTCTGCATCAAGATCCCGACAAACTACATACAATTCAATAGGGTAGAGGGCACCCGTAGCAGACGCAGCACGCATAAAATAGGTCGCAGTATCATATTTTTTAACCCTCGTAATCCCCGCAGAAAAGAACAATATCTCTGCGAGATCTTGGATACCTAATTCACGAGCTTCATTCGAATGGCTAGATGCTATTCTGTTATTATCTTTAGTGTTAATTTTACCTGCAAAAGACTTGCTCGGATTTATGGCGCTGATCGCTGAAATAGCATCAAGCATTGGCTGGGGAAAAACCGATGGAAGAGGATACACTGGAAAGTTTGTTGTATATATTTTAAATGGTATTGGTCGGTTGTCAAAGTCCAAATAATGCCTTTGTGTCATCAGGCTGATCTCTGAATGTTTAGTAGTCTCATGATACTCCATTGCATATTCTATTTCGTTATTCATAACCAACCAAGATAGTCACTTTTTATAATTTATACAGCTTGGTGCGAGACTTAAGTGGCCTTGTCTGATATTCTATTCAGAGCATCCCGAGTTCCCTCTGATATATGCTTTTTTATCATCCCTCGGAAAAGTCCGAAGAAGCCCTTCACTGTAATAGCCCACATTACATCTACCCGAGTTTTGTTCTCCCCCATGGGTGTAAGTAGAATATCCTTTGTTCCTCTAATGGGACCGTCGATAATTCTTTTCTTGACTGCATTTTTAGCCTCCAAAGTAACAACTTCTTTGCAAACAGAATTTCTGAAGGCAATTACTGTTTCTCTTTCTACCATATTACCCTCCTTTCTAATGTTTTTTACGGATTTGGTTCCATGCCAGTACTCTGGTTCTTTGTCAATATCGGACACTATATTCCATACCTTATCCAAAGGCGCAGGAATTTCCTTGCTTATTTGAAACGTGGGCATTTTGTTTATCATATTATGGAGAGATATTTTGATATATCTAACGATGGTTTGTCACCCACAATAGATTTTTTTGATTACTAAGAGATTGGCTAATGCAATGCAGGGATGATTACCCTTAAAGCGTTGTAGAAACAAGTTTAAGGCGAACGAACAAATTGCAATCGAACCGTGATAATCCTTCTTGTATTTTCACTTTCGAAATATGGCTACGGGTTGTTGTTGTTAGCCACTACTTAAATTTAGCATATATAGATTAATGATACTAAACAGGAATTTGCTATAGAAATCTTAGGAATTATCTTACTTTCTTCAAATTCCAACGATACACATATCTGATAGCTCTTAAAAACTTATATTCTTGAACATGCATGCTAACCTAATACAACAAGACTATGAGCCGAGTAAGACTACAGCGGTATAGGAATACAATTCAAAATGACTGTCGGCCTTTGTTGATAGACGACAGCACGGATGTGCCTCTAAAAATACTGAGCTTTGAGGAAATATGTCCCCAGTGGAGTTTTGCCCTATCCAGAGGATTTTCCACAAATCCTTGCCTTGATATAGAAGATGGAAAAAATTGTATTGTTGGTGAGGCACATGGCTTTAGAGACAGCGCTTATATATGTTCGAAGTGTTGGGAATATTCCCAAAGCTTCGTTTCTAGCATTCACGGTAACGGACTGAGTGGTTACTTTCTAACCGATAGCGAGCTTTTTGAAAGTATCAAAAATGAATTTGTACAACACTTTAACCAAAAACATGCCTACAAAAAAAGCAAAATTGCCAAAATATTACACGATGTTCACAAGTTAACATACATTACTAAATTTTATCATCAGCATTTTTCGGTGTATCATAGTACTATGTCGACCTTATCTTAAATTGATCAAGACGTGCCATAGATAATATCCAAGATCTATACCCGTAGATGATTTTTGAGCCGCTAGATATCTTTTGATAGCTTTCGTAAATTCTAACCCTGCTGTCAATAAAAGCCAGCGAGGAGTGTTATTTTTGGTAAAAAAGATACAGAGCTTTTAAAGTTATATCGGCATTTGTCGGGTGTAAAATTATATAATAATTTAATCATTTTCACTACTTAAATGTCAATCCTACAACCACTCTTTGCCCAAATCGATCAATAAATAGAAGAGAAACCAGAGGATAGTGAAGAGCCTAAAGCAATACTCGGGTATGAGTGGTATTAACCTAGTAGTGATAAAAGGGTAGCCATATAGACTGGCACAGTTTTACTGGTTGTTGTATAAATAGAATGGTTCTCCGTTTAGCCCGTCTATTCTAAACATGATGAGTGTTCCGTACAAGAGTAATCTTCGGCAAGGGAGTAAGATATTTAGCTATCAGCTATGAGTCTACTGCTGAATTGGAGTTTTGCGGCCTGAATAGGCTCAAACGGCTTGCTCCGCCTTATAAGATATAGATAACCAATACATCATCAATAACTTAGTTTACTTACATGGTCACCTTTGCCCTCACCCCTGACATTGTGCTTATGGTCAAAGGACCTATGGAGGTCGATATAAAAAATGAGGCCAGTATAATTGGAAAGGATGTATCCGATAGTAAAGTATTCTGCAGGAATGGAAAGGTTTGGCCGATTGAAACAGAGTCAGCCTGCCAAGTTTCCCTTTCAAGGGTTAGCGATAAAAAAATTATCACAAATGAATTTTGGATCAACAGACGCAATGAAGCAGGAACAAGGATTTGGGACGAGGTTATCGCCAAGATTTTTAACGGGGCGACTGTCGTATTCAAGTCTATTTTGGTTCTTGGGCCTACTGACTCTGGGAAGACAACACTATCCGCTTATATCATAAACCATGCAATAAAGAGAGGATTAAGACCAGTAATAATAGATGCTGATATAGGGCAAGGAGACCTGGCTCCTCCGGGTGCTATTGGTTGTGCATCAGTTGAAAGACAGATTCTAGATTTCAGAGAAGTTAACAGTAAGCATTTTAGGTTTGTGGGTAGCACCAATCCTACTGCAAACAGTAGGCTGATATCTCGGTCAGTAGAGTCCCTGATTAGAGAGATATATAGAAAGAATGGAAATTTAGACGGTATTGATCTGGTTGTGGTAAATACCGATGGATATATTTTTGGTGATGGAATTTGTAGCAAGATAGCAATTGCAAATGCTATACATCCAGATATGATTATCTGTCTAGGTGAAAATGCTCCAAACTTCTGTCAGGTAATTAGATCCAGGTTAGGGTCAAAGAAATTGCCCCTGTTAATGAGTACCAGATTAGATCAGCCTTGGTCCTATCGTCCAACAGTAAAATCGAGGACAGAGAGAATTAAACGGAGAAGCGAGCAATATCAAAGGTATCTTGCTGACTTGATCAGAGAGGATAATGCCAAAAGCTTTAGTCTAGGAAGAATTAAATTTGTTCACAAAGGCTTGACGTATCACAGGGCAGCCCTTGTTTCAGGAGAACGTTTCATTTTGCTTCGAAAAAATAGAGCTAGAGCAATATCAAAGGCAGCTTTGGTAAACATGTTTGTCGGTTTAGGACGAGCATCGGATGTCATCGGGTTCGGTGTAATATCCTCCGTAAATAAACAAAATATCAAGATTAGGACAGAGTTTACGGATATTGATAAGATTTACCTGAGTAGCATTGGCATTGACGTGGAGACATGGAAGCATTATACAATTAGAAATAACGGAACATTTGGGGGCAAATATGCAATCCCATCGTCTGAGCAGAGGCCAGATCCGTAGGGGACACAAGGCAAATCTATCAAGATGAACACAGCTAATGCCTTGTACTTCAGACCGAATGAACCGTAATAACCTAGCATACCAATCCATGGCTGACCATTCCCAAATAGTCGTTCTCCTTCTGCAACCAAAGAAATTTTGAACTAAAAAGATACAAACCATTAATTCAAACAGCCTTCCATTGGACCAGCTCGTAATTCGAATTTCGCTTCATCATCTTCTTCTGCTTGGATTGTTTGAAATCAGAAAGGGAACTTCTGAATATGTTTTAGCCACCTACGGGACCAGACCAAACTAAATTATGTCCACGTACCTAAATGGTTATATTGACTTCATGGTTTTATTGACTTTCTCCAATTCTACATGGGGTACTCCGAATAAATTTTGTGTCGGTTTGAAGGCAAGAACATTTAAAGCTAGCTCGTTAGGTGTAACAATTTTAATATGACTTATGTATCGGTACAGAATTTCTATACCCTCTGACAATGTAATTGATCTCAAAAAGAGGACCTTAAGAGTTGCAATCTTAATGATCAGAAATTCGATAGGAGGCCCGTTTAGCATGCATTCAATATTTATCATTTGATGAGATTTTTCAATAAAATTTGAAAACTTGTCCCAATATTAGGTTGCGTATTTCGCAGGTCGTTCTCTTCTTGGATGATTCTCGTGAAATGAACTAACTCCAATGGAAGACTTTTTGGATTACTATTTCGTTGTTCAGCATATCCCTTGAAGGTTTACTGTATCGTATGTCCCGAATGTGACTCTGAATTCCCCAGCTACGAAAAATATACCAATCACGTGTTTAGTGCTCACGAAGACCAGCCATCGCTGAGAATGAAGGGGATAGTAAGAAAAAAGAAGAATTAGGCAGGCCCACCCTAAGAAACGATGATCGCCCCTGGCGAAAAGAAATTCCTTAGAAATACATGAAACCCTTGTCCTAGTTATATAATAATGTAATTACTGAAAGATTTTACTACGATCTTAGTTGTTTGACCAATACATTATAAAAATTTTAAATAAGAGAACAGCTATACTAATATATGTCTAACATTCCGGTTATGGAAGACGAGCAAATCGTTCTCAGATTTGCCATCTGTCCGAAATGTGGAAGAATAGTGAAGCCAAATAACCAATGCGAATGTGACATCATTCTACGATGGATAAAGAAAAAGTGATTGCACTTTACGACTGCAAGATAGAGAGCAACATAGGGCCTCCTGTTACGGTCGTATATCAATATGACGACTTAAAGATTGGAAGTTTTCACACATTCTGACGGATTTGGATATTTGCCGGTTGGACTTTGTGTGAATTTCTTTGATTTGGATATGATATAAAAGGCGTGTGCCGAAATAAGAAATGCAGCCATCGTCATTTTTGTTGCAAATATAAGATTCCAGGGAGTCTCCGGATTCGGATAGGGAACGCTGATACCGTCTGGTTTAAATTTACCAGCTATTACCTCATTTGCAAGAAAGGAATTCCATAAGATAGAATTGTAAACGAATTCATATAATGCAATTACTGCAATGGCTAATACAAACAACTGACACAGCGATTTTATTGATTCAGGAATAACGTTTACCCTGTCACCAGCGAGCTTGGTCACACAGAACCATGAAATGACTGAAGTTATCATTAAATACGTAACCAGTTTTGGAAATCCTTGAACCGGAAATTCAGTATTGACTAAAACCTCCCCAATAATCAATTTGTCATATCTTAGATACTCTCCGGCACTGATGTGCAGAGCATAAAAACAAATCGATAGCATTGCGATGGCTGAAAGATAAAAGGCGATAATGAAGATCCTTCTAGTCCTTTGCTCGTCAATTCGAGGATTAAAACGCTTCATTACATTATCTTATTTGGAAAATGCAGTGATATAAAACATGAGGAGTCTTGAAAAACATTGGCCAATGGAACCATACTAAGATAACAACATCATCACAATTGTCTGGTGCCAATAGGGTCTCTCACCTGGGTACTGGCATCACTTGATATATATTTAGTTATTGTACATCGTAGGTGGGAATTAACCGGTGTGTGTATACGACTAATATTTTGAGAGCCGAGCTACACTGCCATAATAATTTTTCTAACTATCATAGCTCCTCTTCCCGTATTCCGTTTGATTGCGGGGTAACAATACAAGATCAATTTGAGGCAGCATCAAGAAATGCTATCGATATACTTTTTGTTACAAACCATAATACTCTTGATGGTTATAATCACATGGTCGAATATCAACAAAATCATCGCAAGTTTGAAAACATCAAGGTATATCCTGCAGAAGAGGTCACAATAGATAATCATGGTCACGTAATTGCATTTGGTATCGATAAGGAAATTAGACCTGGAATGACGCTTGAAGAAACATTAGATGAAATTAGGAGGCAAAATGCGATTTCGTGTGCTGCTCATCCGTTTGCCGTATCGAATGGGATACGCGAAAAAGCCAACATGTGTGATTTGATTGAATCATTTAATAGCAACAATTTGGACCACTTTTCTAACATAGCAGCAGATAGATTTGCGAGGGAGCATGGGCTTGCGACGATAGCAGGAAGCGATTCACATATCAAGTCCACTATTGGCAGATGTATAAACACTATTGAAGCAGAAAATGGTTTTGACTCGGTTATGGAGGGAATGAAACGTGGAAGGTTTAGAATATACAACACGGACTACGTGACGAAAAAAGAGGTATTTGAACATGCACACTATATTTTATCATGCTCTAACGGTTTTCTTCTGGATTATTTTTCGGAACATCATCCCAGTTTATTTCGAGCAGCTAAATGGATCTTAAATTCTTACATTTCGAATCCTGACAAAAAGTTGTGGTCAGTATTAGGAGCACTTGGTCTTTACCTCACTAAGAGAGCGTCTAAGAAGGTGAACATAAATGGACATGATCCTCATGTTTTTCAGCAAAGGTCGTGGCGGACATTAATTTCTATGAGCCTTGTTCCATGATGATGATGATGATGATGATGATGATGGTAATGTACTTTCAACTCTACATTGTAGTCTAGACTTGCTAATCGCTTAAGAAAACAAATCTTTGGCTTTGGTCCTTTTTTTTCTTAGGTCTCCCATTATCCATCGACTCACCAAAACTATTCCAAAAAGCGGAAAGCTTGCCATAAAAAGATATGGAAATATTGCAATATAGATTGAAGGCTGAAAGAGGTCCAAAACTAGAACATATCGACTCCTAAATGACTTGTTGTAAAGTGATGTACAGGTTTAATTAGTGTTTGCGATAATATTTTCTTCCAAAGGAGATCTATTATGCTCATTCTAGATTAGTTGTACACGTTCATCCATTCAGTGTATTTGTTTATTGATCTAAATTATTTCATAGCTATTCGGTAATTATAATTCTAAAAAGATTAATCCGTCCTCCCATGCAAAACTTAGATTTCCGGTTAGTCCAATTATTCTTGAAATGCTCCATACTTTGATGTCATGAACTTTGCATAGCGGAGGACTCCAAGATTCATGTACTGTGGGCACTAGACGTAGAAACTTTTATCAGCTATTCTTGTGTCTTTATAGACTAGATGAAAAGGTCCGAAAACGCAGCCGAATATTGGCAGCCTTTTACTAACATACCAGTTCCCAATTCTGACGGCCTAGTGACGGATGTCAAAGATGTCATACATGATCGGGCAGTTTTTTCTTTGGATGGGAAACGGG